>USOC01000058.1 GCA_900556245.1 uncultured Prevotellaceae bacterium | reverse complement strand
TGTGAATTTCAAGGACAATCAGGAAGTACAGACGCTGTTGACGGAATTCAAGCCGGTCATTGACTCATTCTTGCGACCATTAGCTACTGACTCCGCCGCTTCTTTAAACGACCAACTGGAAACTTTTGCAAACCTAAACAACATTAAATTCTTCTTTTCTGCAACCAACCGGAAGTTTGCCGACACCGACACCCTCCGGCAAGTACTATCAGACGTCAAGAGACGGTACGAGGAAACAACAAGCAATGTCTTTCCTTCGATTTTTACCGTTATTTCACCTTACAATCAATCGATTATGATGCTCGACAGCGCAAATGTCGCCATTGCCCTCAATCATTATTTAGGCGCCGACTATCCACCCTACAGCTACTACCCCGCATATATTCGGACTTTCAAAGTCCCGGAAAAAATTATATACAACCTTGTAGAAGCATTGCTTAAGACCAAATACCCTTTCACTCCAGAATCCAATTCCCTGCTTGAGCACATGCTCTATGAAGGAGCTGTCGCCTGTGCCGCCGCCTCAATTATTCCTCAATTCGACGAATCTGCATACTTCTCCTTTACACCGGAACAGACAGCATGGATGAAACTACACGAAACAGACATAAAGAATCTGCCGTTTTTCACCAATGATCTCCAATCGTCTGCACCAGACCTTTTGAGAAGCATGGTGGGCGCAGCCCCCTTCTCCGCTCCCGTTTCTCCCCAGTCTCCGGGTGGGGCCGGAAGATGGATTGGCATGCGAATCATGGTTGCATACCTGAGCGCCAATCCTTCCGACCCTATAGCTTTCTTGCAAAATTCAATCTATCAAAACAGTATCAAGATTCTAAAGAAATCCGGTTATGACAAAAAATAAAATTTTCGGACTGATTGGTTACCCGCTCGGACACTCCTTTTCTCGAAGATTTTTCAATCAGAAATTTAAAGCAGAAAACATCAACGCCGAATACAGGAACTTTGAAATAAGCGACATTCAAGAATTCAAAAACATCTTGGACAAAGACATTGCCGGGCTAAACGTAACAATCCCCTATAAGGAAAAAATCATGCCATTACTGGCTGAAATAGATGAAACAGCCAGGCAGATTGGCTCGGTGAACGTTGTAAAAGTAACGATGCTCAAGAACGGTATCCACACAAAAGGATTCAACACGGATGTTATCGGCTTCTCTGACTCGATTCGCCCGTACTTGAAGCCTGTCCACAAAAATGCATTAGTATTGGGAACAGGAGGAGCTTCGAAAGCTGTCGTGTATGCCCTTCGCCAATTAGGTGTTTCGCCGACACTCGTGTCGCGTTCTAATAAAAACGGCTCGCTGACCTATGCCGAACTGACCCAGGAACTGATTCAGTCAGCGAAAGTGATTGTCAACACAACTCCGCTTGGTATGTTCCCAAATACGGAACAATGCCCGGACATACCATACGACGCTCTTGGCAAAGACCACATCTGCTTCGACCTGATTTACAACCCGGCTAAAACACTTTTCCTCAAAAAAGCCGCCAAGCAAAAGGCCACAGCAATCAACGGGTTGGAAATGCTTGTCAGACAAGCTTTGGCAGCATGGAACATTTGGAATGAGTAGCCAAAGAATAACTCTTGCATCAATGCCTTTCGCCAGAGTGGCTGTCCCTTTGGCAATCGGCATCCTGCTCAACGGCATTAATACAGGAAGAACCTTGCCGGGCATACTCGCCTGTGCCCTGACTGCTGCTGCGATTATGGCGTTTCTGCTAAGGCACAAACTCTTCAGCACATATAGAAACTACGCCATAAATGCAACATTATTTCTTTTTATACTCTCCCTGGGTTGGTCTACAGCAGAGACAAGATATCCGGCGGTCATTCCCGACAAGTTAATGGAATCTCCTTGTTTCCTGAATTTTGAAATCCGAGAAATTGAACAAAAAAACATCACCACCGAGCTGTTGGGAGAAGCCGTTGTGAAGAATTGTCAGATAAACCTCAACATAACACTAAAAGGGAACAATTACCGACTTAGGCCCGGCGACCTACTCTATTGCCATACCAGAATCGAAGAAATCAAGAATTCCTCCAACCCGGAATCTTTCGACTATTCCGCATATATGCGGAATAAAGGATACATCTACCGCGCTTACATCACCAATGATGATTTCATCCGGACAGGACATACCGACCGTTGGGCAAACCGCCCTGCCGAGTGGAGAGATAAAATCATTCAGAACATACGCTCGATAGGGCTGAGCGACGAAACAGAGAATTTCGCCATCGCCGTGACTACCGGGCAAAGACATCTGGACGATGCGACAAAACAATCATTTTCTGATGCCGGACTTGCCCACATTTTAGCTGTCAGCGGTCTTCATATAGGAATCATCCTTTTCATTCTGAACGGAATCACATCCTTTTTAAAAAGACCTCAGCTAAAACTCATACGGCTGACCATCGTACTCACAGGTATTTGGCTATTTACCTATTTCACAGGATTAGCCCCTTCTGCAACCCGTGCCTCAATCATGGCGACATGTCTGTTTGCTTCCAAAATACTGTTAAAGAAAAGCTCTTCACTAAACGCTTTGATGGCTTCCGCCTTTGTGATTCTGCTTTTTTCCCCTTCTTCAATCTACGAAGTTGGATTCCAATTGAGTTTTCTTGCTGTAGGCAGCATTCTCCTTTTTGCCGAACGCCTGACATACCGGACAAAATACCGCACAGCAAACTACCTGTCGTCGGCAACAGCTGTTACCGTCTCTGCACAACTCGGTACACTTCCTCTCATCGCCTACTATTTTCACTCGATTTCATCTGGATTCTTGCTGGCCAACCTGCTTGCTGTCCCGCTTCTCCCGTTCTTTATGACTCTACTTCTTTGTGCCCTCTTGCTGTCAGCTGTTGGTGGTATATCGTGGATGCCTCTTACAGCAGGAATAGATGACATCTACCATACAATCAGACAGATAGCCGATTGGACCAACCATTGGATGCCTGCATTTGACAATATTTGGATCGATGGCATCCCAACTACAGCCCTGACTGCAGCAGTATTCACTACCGGCTTCATGCTGCTTTTCAGAACCAACCGCAAACTTCTTGCAATTCCCGCCACCCTGGTGGCTTTTGCATTTGCAGACACTCTTTTGTCTCGATCGGCACTTCCCCAAACAGGATGTTTCCTTTCAGACGAATACTCCTCTACCAACCTGGTCTGTTTCGCAGATAATGAATTGTTTGTTGTCAACTCCAAAAATGACACTGCAGAAATTTCCGAATTTTTGGAGCGAAACAAAAAATTCCTGATAAAACATCAGTTTGACACAATCCACAAAGTCATATCCCCGTTAAATCGCAACAGTTTCTTCGCTTCGTTTCCGTTTGTATTCGCCAACAATAAAACCTACGTATTTCTTACAGGCAATTTCAAAAAAAAATTTGCAGGCAAGTACAAATTACACACCGACTACGCCATCCTGACAAACCGGTTCTACAACCAGCTGTCCGACTTGCCGATGTACATCAATGCCGATACGCTCATATTCCCAAACGAAATCCGCCAAGAACGACGGGACTCGCTCATCCGCTATGCAAAGCGCAACAGCATTCCTTTCATAGCCCCTTGACTCGCCCGGCACACACAAACGTCTGACGATAATATTTTTCTCCCAAATCACTGACAATCACACCTCTGCTTGTCGATGAATGAATAAACTTCTTGCCTTTCAGCACGATTCCCACATGATTTATACGTCCCTTCTTCCCTGTTGAAAAAAACACCAAATCGCCGGGTTCAATCTCATGCTTTTTGACAACCGTACAATTCCGCTCTTTCATGGCTGCAGAATTACGCTCCAACTTTTTATGGTATACAGACTTGTAAATCTGCATCACAAGCCCGGAACAGTCACACCCACTCCGCGAAGAACCGCCATAGCGGTACGGAGTCCCTATCCAACGAGCAGATGTTTCATACAAAGAAATGTGCTCCTTGTCGCCTTTGCCTAAATCCAGGCCAAGTCTTTTCGAAAGATAGCTGTAGGTTTCGGCATGGTGATCGATTACTCCGACAGTATCTTCAACCACCACCTCAGACTCCGCCGCCTCGCTTTGTTCCAAACGAGTCGCATTATTCTTCGTTGCCCGACAACCGACAAATCCCAAAGCGACAACCGCAATCAATAGATATTTCGACATTTGCATATCACCTTTATTTTGTTTAGAGCATAAAAATAGGGAGAATTTTTGACAAATCCTCCCTTTATGTATTAAAACAAAATTGCAGTAAAATTATTTCTCTTCCTCGTTTTCAGCAGGTTGCTCTTCTTTTTTCTCTGACACAAACGAAGTAAAGCCCGCTTCGACCAGAAGATTGTACCATGCGACCACTTTCTTGATGTCCGTCAGGTATACACGTTCTTCATCGTAAGTCGGCAACACCGACTCAAAAAACTCACGAAGCGTCTTTTCTGACTTGCAGACTGAAACGTCGACAGCTCCTTTCTCCTTATCATAAATCGTCTGCATCACTTGCGACAACGGCACTTCTTCTTCAGTCGTATAGATGGCAATATCGCCAAGCGAAACGACCTTGTCGTGTGCATAGGCAGGTGTGCGCTTTTTAGTCATCAGCGACTCCACAATCAGCATATTCTTTCCTTGTGACACCAAACGAAACAATCCCGGCTTGCCGGATATGGAGAAAATAGTCTTAAGCATAATAAGATTTATTTATTTCTAATTCCAAGTTATGATTTTAAACAGACAAAGTTACGATTCTTTTCAATTCCACCCAATCATACAGCGGCAGAATCGTACTCTTTAACTAATTTTGAGACCTGCGCCAGCACCGATTGTTGTCCGTTATTGTCAATCCGCTCAATGGGCAGTGCCAACTCTTTTATTCCTCGCTGACTCGCCATCCGACTCCTGACCACTTGCTCCGACAGTCCGTTGCGGGCCATGACTCGACGAATTCTGCATTGTTCGTCTGCCGTAACCTCCCAGACTACATCCACTACTGCATCCAGACCGCTTTCTTGCAGAATCGCACTTTCCACTATAACAATGCCGCTTGACTGCCGGGCTGCCCTCTGTTCTAAATCGTAGACGACTGCCGGATGGACTATCGAATAGAGCAAGTTGAGCATTCGCGTTTCTTTAAAAACGACTTCAGCTATATACGGACGATTGATTATGCCATCAACCACGGCAGCGCTTCCGAATGTTTCCATCAATAGGTTTTTCAACACCGCATCTGTGTCCATCAGAACTTTTGCTCGACTGTCGCAGTCATAAACCGGATAACCCATCACTCGGAGCAACTGCGACACCACGCTTTTTCCGCTGCCGATACCTCCCGCAATAGCCACTGTTTTCATCGACTCCTACTCAATAATATATTCAACACTGTCTATCGCCAATTCTACGTTATGCAGATTACCTGACAACTTCCAACGCAACGGCAGCTTTCGACGGCCGGCGGCGACATCCCGGTAATCCACATAAATATGAGGCTGCACATTCTGCGAATGATCGTAAAGACTTAAGGGCAGCAGGAATGAGGTCTTCACTCTGGCGGGGAAAGTGACAATTCGCAAACCCGTCGGACAGTTTATCGTACCGACAAGCACCTCTTGCTGCTTGCTGACCAACGGTTCCACCGGAACTGTCACCGTCACTGAATCCGGTTTTGTCTTAACGTCTTCCAACTTGCGTAATGGGACACGAAGCAAAAGCGTATCTTTCAAATTGGCGCGCGAAACCCGCACTGTCGACACCGCATCAATCGTACTCAAATTTTCTCCATAAGAATAGACCAAGGCAGAATCCGGTTCTACAGTTATTTTTCCATTGACAACATATTGAATATCAGTCGTAAAACTTCCGGCAACGCTCACCGGAACTTTTTTCCCGGGCAGTGCCGTATAGCGGATGGAATAGTGATCCGGACTGAATGTTTCCACGCTTGCATCGGCCCCGAACAGAGCCTGAAGCAATGCCTCCATCTCCTGCCGGGATATGCCTAAACGTCCCTCGCCGTCGGAATGATCCGAAAAATTGACTGATACAGACGGCTCGTCGGCTATCAGATAGCGAAGAAATGAATAGCCGTCATTTTTCACCGAAACGTCAATATGACTTGGATAGTCGGAAATCAATGTGACGCCTTGTGGAAGCCCTTCAATTTGCAACTTGACGCGATAATGATGCTGGATAGAGTTACCCAGCGTCAGTACTGCCCAGAACACAAATGAAACTCCGACAAACAAGAGATACAACAAGACATCCCGTCCTTTCGATGTCGAGAAAAACTGCCTGATTTTTTTGTAGAATTCCATTTGCTCTTTGAGGTATAAAACAAAGCCATTCGCCAAACTTCGTAGTCCGGGAATGGCTTGTGCGAAATAATATTTTCCTTATTCCTTTGTCGGCGCTTGTGCTGACGCATCGGCAGCAGTCGGATAAACCGAACCCTTGTCTATTTTGATTTTCACGCCCTCTGACACTTCCAACAAAATGACATTCTCCCGGATATCCTTAATCTTGCCATAGATTCCTCCGGCTGTTATCACCTTGTCGCCGCTCTGAAGACCTTCGCGGAACTTTCTGATTTGCTTTTGCTTTTTGTTCTGCGGTCTGATCATCAGAAAATAGAAGATGGCGATCAGCAGCACAATCATTCCAATTTGATAAATACCACCGGCATTTGGTGCTTGCTGATTCAACAAAATTGTGTTTAATTGCATATTCTTATAATTTTTAATTGTTTCTACAAAGATAGGCTTTTATTTAGTTTTTATTCAATCGCCCTTCCTTTTTTAGATAAATTATGATGGAATTTAAGATTCCATTAACAAATTGTCCGCTCTTGGCCGTACTGTAGTACTTCGCAATCTCGATATATTCGTTCAGTGTCACTTTCGTAGGCACGGACGG
>USOC01000057.1 GCA_900556245.1 uncultured Prevotellaceae bacterium | reverse complement strand
TGATGGACGCCGCCGGCATCATCGCCAATGAGCGGGTTTTTATTGTGGACAACAACAATGGTGAGCGCCTTGACACCTATGTGATACCCGGCGAACGAGGTTCGGGGGCAATCTGCTTGAATGGCGCTGCGGCTCGGAAGGTCTATGTGGGCGATGTCGTCATCATTATGGCTTATGCCAGAATGGATGCGGAAGAAGCCCGCACGTTTAGTCCGAAAGTTGTGTTTCCGGAACCCGGAACCAATCGGCTTACCAAATGATAACCCTTAAAACGTATAAATAACCAGATGTTTGAGAATTTAAGCGAGAGACTTGAGAGATCCTTCAAGCTGTTGAAGGGACAGGGAAAAATCACGGAAATCAATGTGGCTGAGACGTTGAAAGACGTTCGTCGTGCCTTGCTTGACGCCGATGTCAATTACAGTGTAGCCAAGCAGTTTACCGATACGGTGAAAGCCAAGGCTCTTGGCCAGAATGTCATCACGGCAGTCAAGCCAAGCGAATTGATGGTGAAGATTGTTCATGACGAATTGGCGCTTTTGATGGGTGGCGACACGGCGGATGTCAATCTTTCCGGCAATCCGGCTGTCATTCTGATGTCAGGTCTTCAAGGTTCGGGTAAGACTACGTTCTCAGGCAAACTGGCCAAAAAGTATAAAAGCGAAAAAGGCAAGCGTCCTTTGCTTGTCGCGTGCGACGTCTATCGTCCAGCGGCCATTGAGCAGTTGAAGGTCTTGGGCGAGCAGATATCTGTGCCGGTCTATACGGAACCAGATTCGAAAAATCCGGTGGAGATTGCCAAGAATGCCATCCGTCATGCAAAGTCGATGAACTATGACTTGGTGATTGTCGATACTGCCGGTCGTTTGGCTGTCGACGAGCAGATGATGGATGAGATTGAAGCCATCAAAAAGGCCATCAATCCTCAGGAGACGCTTTTCGTGGTAGATTCGATGACCGGTCAGGACGCAGTCAATACGGCCAAGGAGTTTAACGATCGCTTGGATTTTGATGGAGTAGTGCTCACCAAGCTTGACGGTGACACGCGCGGCGGTGCGGCTCTTTCGATACGCACGGTGGTGAAAAAGCCGATTAAGTTTGTCGGAACGGGTGAAAAGCTTGAGGCTCTTGATCAGTTCCATCCTGCTCGTATGGCCGATCGTATACTCGGTATGGGTGACATCGTAGCCCTCGATGAACGTGCACAACAGCAATATGATGAAGAAGAGGCTCGCCGCTTGCAGAAGAAGATTGCGAAGAATCAGTTTGACTTCGACGATTTCCTGGCGCAGATTGCGCAGATCAAGAAGATGGGTAATCTGAAAGATTTGGCTTCGATGATACCTGGCGTGAGCAAGGCAATCAAGGATGTCGACATCGATGACAATGCATTCAAGGGAATCGAGGCAATCATCTATTCGATGACTCCGTATGAGCGCAAGAATCCGGACGTCATTAACGGCAGCCGTCGTCAGCGCATTGCCAAAGGCAGTGGCACCTCGTTGCAGGAGGTGAACCGTCTGCTCAAGCAGTTTGAGGCAACCCGTAAGATGATGAAGATGGCAACGTCGATGAAAACGATGAATATGATGAAGAAGATGCGTCGCCGCTGACAAAGTCAGATTGTGTCAGTATACGGGCTGTGTCGGAGCGGATGTATCCAGGCACAGCTTTTTTTATGGGAGTCTTGTTAATGTCTGTGAAAATTTCGTTTTAAATCGTCACAAAGCAGGCCTGATTCCGGTTGAAAATTCTCAGGAAGTGTTATTTTTGTATTGTGATAAAAATATTTGCTTACCAAAGTAGGGCAACTTTCATTATGGGCATATTCGGCAGAAGAGAAACACCTGTTTTAAAACAGAGGCCGGGTCTGTAATTATGGTGGGATTTGTATTCTATTTTGACTTTTTGAAAAATAACTTGAATAAAAAGCTATGACAAAGCCGAAACAGAATATCTTCTGCGGATTAAAACATGCAGATGAGCATTTTTCTTGTGAAAACTATATTTCTAACGATAATGCCGTACTGGAGTTGTTGGAAGTGAAGAACGGAGACTATTTGGTGCGGGAGGAGGTGAGCAAGAGTACCATAGCCTTTGTTTTGTCGGGGGAGATTTGCGTGTCTACTGCGAGCGTCGTCAATCAGCGAGTAGCTGCCAATCAAATGTACATTGTCGCAGCCGGTGACAATTTCTATGGGAAAGCCATAGAAGATGCTGCTATCTTACGTTGTTCCTTTACATGGGAGATGTCGCTTTGCAACCGTTTTTCAATCGAGCAGCTGCAGACCATATTTGTCGGTTGTCGTCGTCCCGGAAAAGGGGAACTGGCCAAATTGCCGATTCTTGACATGCTTCAGAAGGAATTGTGCCTGACTCGGGATTTGTTGAAAATGGGCTTGTCGTGTATCCATTTTCAGCAGATTAAGCAAGAAATGCTGTTTATTGAACTTTGTACTCTTTATACGAAGGAGGAGTTGTCCATACTATTTCCTCCTATCTTAGGGGTGGATAATAATTTTAAGGAACGTGTGATGCAAATTTACAGGAAGGTAGAGACTGCGCAGGAGCTGATTGACTTGTTGAATATTTCTCCTTCCACGTTTAAGCGCAAGTTTAGAGAGGAATTTGGAATGTCTGCCCGTCAATGGTTGATTCATAAAAAAGAGCAGCGGCTGATACGCGATATTTTGATGACTGATTTGCCTATATCGGAATTGGCGGATAAATACAAGTTTACTCCTAATTATATGACTACGTTTTGTCGTACTCACTTTGGAAAAGCGCCTACGGAGTTGCGTATGGATTATGTGGGACGAGAGATTGTTCCGCAAGAAATTGTTTGAAATGCGGCTGTCCATATAAGCTGTTTGGGAGAGAAGCGGTTTGTTCCGTTTCTCTTTTTTTTGTTTGGGCCGGGGAGCCGGATTTGTTGAAATGACATGTATTTTCCATTTAGTCGTTTATTTTGTTCCAAATGTAAGGGGGTGAATTTTGGTCCACTTTTGTAGATTTAAATACAACTACAATAGCTTTTAGAAGTTGAAGATTAGTTAATTTTGCGTCACCAAATGAATGTATTTTAGCTAAAACAGCTTCTGTGGTTCATATGAAAACAATGTTTTTATATGAATTTAACGTATGAGGCTTTTTGCTCGATGTCTCAATAATAATAGGGCGAGGGTAGGTTTGCAATTGGAAAAACTCAATATGGAGATAATCTTTGGAGAATGAAAATCGAGGAAAAACAATTTGAAAAGCAATAACAAAAAGTACATGATAAGAAATAGATATCTGCTTACTATCTTATTGGCGTTGATGACAAGTTTGTCATGGACGTCCTTAGCTCAGAACGTGGCCTTGAAAACCAACGGACTCTACTGGTTGGCAACTACGCCAAACGTTGGCCTTGAGGTGGCTTTGAGCCGGAAAGTAACGCTCGACTTGTCGGCCGCCTACAATCCATGGACATTCAAAGACGATAAAAAAATGCGTTTTTGGTTGGCGCAGCCTGAGGTGAAATATTGGCTGTGTGAAAAGTTTGAAGGGCATTTTATAGGAGTTCATCTTCATGGAGCACAATATTTTGGAGGCTTTAAGGAGAAACGCTACGACGGCTATTTGGCAGGTGGCGGATTGAGTTATGGCTACGACTGGATTCTCTCGCCGCATTGGAACATTGAGGCGTCGGTCGGAATTGGCTATGCGCGGTTGTGGTATGAGGAAAGTCCTCGTATCTTGTGCGAGAAGTGTGTAGTCAATAAGCGAAAGGATTATTTCGGATTAACAAAATTGGCCGTGTCAGTGGTCTACATTTTCTAAAACCGGGAAAGATGAAACGAACGATAAGATATGCAACCTTATTTTCCTTGGCAGTCGGAATGCTTGCCGGCTGTTCGTCGAGTGGACGCAGCGGGTAAACAATTATGGTAACCCCCGCTACCTGCGTTTTGACGCCCGATAGTGCAAACCAAGTGAAATTAGACTTGAATTTTGAAGTGCCAGGAGACTATTTTTCGAAGCGAAGCCGTCTTGTGATTTCTCCCCGGTTGGTTGTGGAAGACACAGTCGTCGGCGAGCTTGACCCCCTGGTGGTGGACGCTCCGATTTATGGAAAGAAAAAAGAACGGATGGAGCGACTGTCTGGTTTTGTCGATCCTTATGCCGATCGGGCGGTGCGTCATGGAAAAAATGGCGAAGCTCTGAATCTTCCGTATAAAGAGACGGTTCAGCTGTCTGATGATACCGACAATGCTCTTATTGTGGCGGTTGTGTCGACCGACGGCTGTGGGGAATGCACCGGTATTGATACTGTCGAAGTTGCGGCGGTCAGCAATCCCGTCACGCTGATGGAGATGGAGGACGTCAAAGAGGCGTTGGAATTGAATTGGATTGAGCCTGAATTTGTCGTACGTCCTAAAGTGATGGAAGGCAAGGGGGTGGCTAATCTGCAGTTTGCGATGAACCGTAATGATATCAATCTTGATATGGGCGACAACCGTGCGGAACTTGAGCGCATGGAGCAATGCCTGACACCGGTGTTGCGCGATTCGCTGGCAACGCTCAACTCTTTGGATATTGTCGGAATGGCATCGGCCGACGGCTCTCTTGCACTCAACACCTCTTTGGCGCAACGCCGTGCACAGTCCGCAAAATCGTGGCTTGTCGAGCGTCTCGGCATCGATTCCCGGACACAGCGACTGATTTCGACGGGGTCTACACCAGAAGGATGG
This sequence comes from uncultured Prevotellaceae bacterium, assembly GCA_900556245.1. Classification (GTDB taxonomy): domain Bacteria; phylum Bacteroidota; class Bacteroidia; order Bacteroidales; family Muribaculaceae; genus Limisoma. The sequence continues at coordinate 2,195 of USOC01000057.1, read as the reverse complement.
TCTCCGGTTTTAAAAGCCATGATTGCCGACGGCAATCCTGACTCTCTGGCGGTGAAAAAGGTTTTAGAGAAGTACGCCGACCGCAACGATGATGTCCAGGAATACTATATTCGCCGTCTGCCATGCTGGAAAACAATCAGAAGCACGTATTTGCAGAAAAACAGAACGGTAGTATATGTCTACACGTATACGTTAAAAAGTTTCACGACCGACGGCGAATTGCTTGAAATGTATGGCAAGCGTCCGGATGCTTTCAACGAAGATGAATTGCTTCGTGTAGCGACGTTGGTGGAAACGTATGAAGAGAAAAAGGAAGTCTATCAGACGATTATGAAATATTTCCCTCAGTCGCAAGTGGCGGCCAACAATCTGGCTGTGCTCTATTTGCGGGAGAATCGAGAGGAAGAGGCCAGAGAAGTGCTTTCGACACTTTCAAGCTATTCTCCGGAGGCTCTCAACACCTTGGCGGCCAGCTATGTTTATGCCGCAGATTATGAACGCGCTATCGAACTTTTGCAGTCGGTGGGGCTGCCGGAGGCCCGCTACAATCTCGGATTGCTTAAAGCGCGTCAGCGCAAGTTGCGAGAAGCCTACGATTTGCTTCGTCCGTTTGGAGATGTGAACAGTGCGATTTGTGCGTTGAGCGTCAATGAAAATTCCGAAGCCAGGCGGATGATCGGCGAAATGCGCGACGACACACCGCTGGCGTCCTACGTTCGTGCGATGGTTGCGGCCCGGTTCAGCGAAGGCGATAAGTTCTTCCTGCATATCGTCCCTGCTTGTGCCGATGGCAAGTTGCGTCGGCGTGCAGTGACAGAGCCGGATTTCTTCCGTTATCGAGATGACAGCCGCTTTGTGACAATAACAGAAAAACGATGAGACGAATGAAGGTAAGATACATATTATTGCTGCTATTGCCGACAACGCTTCTTTCTTCGTGCGTTAGAGACGAATTTATGCCGTGTCCGCCATTGCAGATCAACTTGACCGTGAAGGACAAGAACTACTTCAATGTCGATAAGGTAGATATGGAACAACGCGTCGATGAGAATCTTGCTTTCCGCGAGTATGTCCCGACGCTGCACTATATGCTTCGTGATGCAGCAACGGAGCAGGTTGTCGCAGAGCGCAGCCTGTTTGATGTGGAGGGTGATGAAAAGGATTTTGCCATCACGTTCCCGGAAGAACTCCCTCACGGGCGCTACATTCTGACGGTGTGGGGAGGAATGGACGGAACAACGCCATTGGCGGGCAACCGTCTTTCCGTGGCGTTTCACCCCGGAATGGCTGAAGGTATGGATATATATATGGCCAATGATACGCTGATATACGACGCCGGGAATTTTGCCTATACTTTAGGCATGGAACGGACGAAGGGAAAACTCGTCATTCAGGGCGTCGATTTGCCGGAAGGTCTCCGCTTGTCGAAAAAGACGGTGGGTGGGCTATGTGGCCGTGTAGACAGCAATTTCCGCTATGCAGACGAGTCAACAGTCTACACAGAAACCCGGTGGAATAGTCCGAAAGAGCTGGTGACAAAGACGCTGCTGGCACCGTCGGTCAAGAAAGACGGGTCGTTGCTTGCTGTCAGTCTGCATGGTGCTGATGGAGAGGACTTCAATACACTGGTGCCTGCTGATGTGAAAATTACGGTGAAACGCAACGAGCTGACGGTGTTGCGCTATGTTTATCAGCCCACGGGTGACTTCTCGATTTACATTCTCGTGAATGGCAATTGGGAAGTGGTGCATGGTATGGAAATAGATTGATCAAACTTATTATTAATTATACGTTTCATTAACAATCATTAACGACATGAAAAAAAGAATTTTTTAGTGGCTGCCTATCTCCTCGTAGCGGGAGGTATGATTGGTTTCACGTCATGTAGCAATGAAGAGGTGATTCCGAATGGCGGAAACGGACAAGATGTTCAGGTCTTGACGTTAAGAGTGGCAAGCTCAGGTGACGGTCTGACAACCCGCGAAGGGCGCCCTCTTTTGAGTTCGGCAGCTGATCAGAGCATTGACCAAGTGGCTCTCTATTTTGTTAAAGACGGCAAGGTCGCTTTGAAAAAGTGGGTTAGCTGGGCAGGCGCAACTGACTATGCTGATGGAAAGCAACTTGAAATCGCATTGAAGAGTGACAATGGCCAAAAATTGACCACTGCCGGAGTTTACAAAGTTTATGCTGTAGGT
>USOC01000056.1 GCA_900556245.1 uncultured Prevotellaceae bacterium | reverse complement strand
TCAGTGAATGAGAGGCGACAAATGGATGAATTTTACCGACTTCTTGACGAGGAGCAAAAATTCAATGTTGATGTGTTCGTTGATGGTGACGGTTCATTCGTCGGATTTTTGAGTAGCTGGGAGTTTGACGACTTTCGCTATGGTGAGCACTTCGCTATTGTCGACAGCAAGCGAGGGGGAGGCATTGGCGCGCGCGTTTTGCAAGAGTTTGTCAAAGCGTCGGACAAGCCTCTTATAATAGAGGTGGAGCCACCGCTTGATGAAATGGCGGTGCGTCGTATCGGATTCTATCAGCGCAACGGTCTTCGCCTATGGGATGACATCGACTATGTTCAGCCTCCGTATGGACCCGGCCGAGAAGCTATCGAGCTTAAATTGATGACTTTCGGGGACATTCTTCTTGAGCAAGGGGATTCTCGAATCGCTGCAATCCACCGTTATGTCTACGGCGCAGAATAATCTCGTACAGGCATGTCCCAAAAAAGTGTGATAATTTGTTTGGCGGTCATCTTCTGTGCGTTGTCAACCGTCTCATGCGTCGGGCGAGCATCTGACGACGAACAGGTGCTGACTGTCAGTATTCCTCCACAGCGCCAGTTGCTTGAAAAAATTGTGGGAGACAAGTTCCGAGTAAACTGTATGCTTGAAAAGGGAGGCAGTCCCGAAACGTTTGAGCCTTCATTCTCTCAGATGATGGCACTGGAGCGCAGTCAGGCCTATTTTGCAATCGGCCATTTGCCTTTTGAGAAAATTGTCGGAATCCGCCTCTCTGAGATAGGACATCAGCCTCCGGTGGATACCTCAGCCGGAATCCGACTGCTTGAGGGGCACCACCACGGAGACCACAGCCCTCTGGGAGAGTCTTGTGGAGAGATTGATCCTCATATTTGGATGTCGCCCGCCAATATGTTGGTTATTGCGAGGAATATGAAGGATGCCGTTGTCTCTATAGATGCGCAAAACCGTGCGTTTTATGAAGAAAATTATCGCCGGCTTGCGGATGAGATAGAAGAATTGCGTGACAGTCTGTCTTCCCGGCTAATGCCGGTTGCGGGACGAGCTTTTCTTGTGTGGCATCCGGCCCTGTCTTATTTTGCCCGTGATTATCAACTTGAGCAGGTGAGTTTGGAATTGGCGGGAAAGGAGGCGCCGATGCGTTTTGTGGAAAGTCGTCTGTCTGAGGCAAAGAATTTGGGAGCTGTCGTTTTCCTGATGCAGCCTAATGATTCGCAGCAGGCCACCAGCGTTGCCGGTCAGCTGGATGTCAGAATCGTGAAAATGAATCCACTTGCAGAGGATTGGATGAAAGAATTGCGTCATATTGCATATGAACTCTCAAAATAAAATCATAGGAGTCGAGGGACTGACGATGGAGTTTGACGGTCGATGTGTCCTCGACAATGTGTCGGCCGATGTTTTCGCCGGTGATTTTGTCGCAATTACCGGCCCTAACGGCGGCGGCAAAAGTACGTTTTTGCGGACTGTGTTGCGACTGGTCAAGCCAACGTATGGAAAAGTCGAGTATTTTTGGGAGGGTCATTCTGTCAATCATTTGAAGTTTGGATACCTTCCTCAAAAAAACAATGTGGACAGTCGTTTCCCGCTGACAGTAGAGGAGGTTGTCGCTTCCGGTTTGTTGGGCGACAGACAAAACCGGCGTGGGGATTTTTCTGACTATGCTCTAAATTTGATTGATGAGACTATCCGTCAAGTAGGGATGCAGGAACACCGCCGGCAAGTGATTGGAACTCTTTCTGGGGGGCAGTTGCAGCGGGCTCTTATCGGGCGTGCCATCATTTCCCGGCCAGATGTGGTTATTCTCGATGAACCTCTGTCGTATCTTGACCGGCGTTTTATCGGACAGATTTATGAAATAGTGGCAGATATCGCCAAGCGGGCTACGATTTTGCTGGTTTCGCAGGAGATGACGGTGATTTCTGAAATGGCGAACCGACATTGGATAGTCGACAGGACTTTGCATGAATGTCATGCTTCTCATCATTATTTAAAGACAGAGTGTGACTGAATACCGTGTTTGCTACGTTTCTCCTGTCGGCGCTTTCTCTATTTGTGAGCGAAATGGCAAGATTTGCGGTCTTCATCCTGCTTCTGAGGCAGAGATGGACCTATGCGAGTTTACCCCTTTGTTGCGTCGGATGGTTATTTTGCTTGACGATTATTTCTCTGGGTGTCCTGTAGATTTTTCTTCTGTTCCGCTTGAATTGTCCGCTTCTGATTTTCGTAACCGCGTATGGAATGAGTTGCGTAAGATTCCATTCGGAGAAGTCCGCACTTATGGGCAGATAGCAGCCATACTGGGAAATTCGAATGCCGCGCGGGCTGTCGGAGGAGCTTGGCATGCCAAGCCGGTCATGATTGTTGTTCCCTGTCAGCGAGTGATTGGGGCTGGCGGGGCGTTGTCTGGTTTTGCTTTCGGAAAAGAGATGAAGCGCAGGCTTCTGAACTTGGAAAAATTCCTTAGAGTATAGACAACGGAACAGCGGCATACGAGCTTTCCGCTGCATATGCCGCTGCCGAGTTTAATTTCCCTATCGTCATAACACATGTGTTTCGACATTGGATGATTGCCTTTTCAATGGTCGAAAAATCCCTATTAGATTTTGGTGTTCGGGCAAAGCCCGTTTGGCTGTTTTTATTTCTCCTGCAAAGATGGTAAATTTGGCTATTCCGTACAAATTTTATATACCATAAGATACTATAATTCATTCTATTTTTGTAGATTTGCAACCATAAAACACCCTAAAACAGAATAAATCCATGATGAAAAGTAATAAATGTAAACGGAAGAGCCTTTTCGCATTCCTTTTCAGGCAAGACTCCAAAAATACGTCTTGGCTTGGACGTCAGAGGCAGATTTGTCTTGCGATATATATGCCAATGGTTGTTGTCGCCATTCTTGCCAATCTGTTCGGTCTGTCGGGACCCGGAGAGCGCTTGGCCGTAGTGATGAACTGCGTTCTGCTGCTGTTTGCCGTTGTGCTGTTTCTTCTCTTTGTCTTCCGTAAATTGAGTATCGTTGCGACTCTTGCGTTGATGGGAGTTGTTGCCCAGCTTTTTACGTCATTCGAGATGTTGCTTTGTGCCTTGATTCCATCGGACTACTCATCGATGCTGATAGTCGCCAATATGACGCTTCTGGCTGTCAATATTTTATTTTCCATCGTCGCCCAATTGCGTTACTGCAGCTATGTGCTATGTGGCTTGAGCATTGGGACTTATGTTACATGCGTATTTATAACGCACGATTCGAGTCTGACCAACTTTTGTCTGATTTTTGTCTTGATGTTTTTGTTCCTCAGTTTGTTGGGAGATTTGCTTGTCAGAAATAATCTTCAGATTCTTGACGAAAACAAGGTTTTGCGCCAAGAGGAGCAGGAGATTCTTGATGTGCTGAAGCTCGAAAAGGAAGAAATCGCCGCCTATGTCGAACTTGCCAGAAAAGAGCATAAGCGAGAAGATACAGACCGGTTTGTCGGAATGCTGTCGATTGAGAACCGCAGAAATTTGATTCGTAACGTTCTGGATTATCAAGCACGTTGGGAGACCGAAAAAGTTGATGTTCGTCGATTGTTTCCGGAATTGACTCCTTCAGAGGCGGAAATCACGCTTCTGATAGCGCAGGATCGAAAGTTGAAGGAAATATGTTCGCTTCTCGGCAAAAGCGAAAGCAATGTCAGTTGTCAGCGAGTGAATATCCGTAAAAAACTGGGATTAAGCCCCGGTGATAATTTGTATGACGCAGTAAGGTCCCGGATTCCGTCGAACAATTAGAAATGGCGGTCTGATTTTTGAAGTTATCCGTAAATGTCTTGCGATATTCCCGCCAAACATCGTATCTTTGCCACGTTAAAACGAAAGAAATGAAACCTCGGATTTTATTGTCGTACGTCCATATGGGCGGAACGGAAAAAGAATGGGTGGAGAAGGCCTTCCAGACGGAATGGATTGTGCCGCTCGGCCCGAATGTCGATGAGTTTGAACACCGATTGGAAAAGTATTTGGGAGCTTCAGACGTGGTGGCGCTTAGTGCCGGTACGGCAGCTATTCATTTGGGACTTGTTGCGTTAGGCGTTGGATTGGGAGATGAGGTCATTTGCCAATCGTTCACATTTGCTGCGAGTGCCAATCCTATCAAATATCAAGGGGCAAATCCGGTGTTTGTAGACAGTGAACCCGACACATGGAACATGTCGCCGGCATTGCTGGAAGAAGCGATTGTCGATCGCAAGCGGCAAACCGGGCGCTATCCGAAGGCCATCATTCCCGTCTATCTTTATGGGATGCCTGCAAAGATGGACGAAATCAAGACCATAGCTGATAAATATGGCATCCCCATCGTAGAAGATTCAGCCGAGGCACTTGGCTCAGAATATAAAGGTCGTAAATGTGGAACGCTTGGCGATTACGGTTGTCTGAGCTTCAATGGCAATAAAATCATCACTACGTCCGGTGGAGGTGCGCTTGTTTGTCGCAGCAAGGAAGAGGCAGACCGCATCAAATTCTATGCAACGCAGGCCAGAGAACAGCGACCATATTACTATCATGAGGTTATCGGATACAATTATCGTCTGAGCAATGTCAGTGCAGGCATTGGTTGCGGACAGATGGATGTGCTGCAGGAGCATGTCGAACGCCGTCGAGCGATTCATGCGTTCTATACGGAGGCTTTGTCAGCGATTGGCGGCATCAGTGTTCAGCAGAATCCGTCTGCCGATTTCGATTCCAATTTCTGGCTGACTACGATGCTTATTGACCCGTCGACCGGCAAAACGCCTGAAGAACTCCGTCAATATATGTCAGAAGCCGGAGTTGAAACTCGTCGTTTGTGGCGTCCGATGCACATGCAGCCGATTTATGCCGATGCTCCCTATTATGGAGGAAGTTGCTGTGAAGACTTGTTTGAGAGAGGTCTGTGTCTGCCCAGCGGTTCGAGTCTGACAGATGAAGAACTGACCTATGTCGCGGGAAAGATAACGGCTTTTTTTGGAAAATAGTCAGCGTACCGATGGTCATTGCTTTCGATCTCGACGATACGCTCTATAAAGAAGCGGATTATGCCAGTTCGGCCTATATGGAAGTGGCTAAAGTGGCAGAAAAACGCTTTGGGGTAGACGGCAAAGAGGCTTATCGGGCAATGAGAGATGCGTTGGAGCATCATGAAAACCCCTTTACGGCGTTGGAACAGGCGGCGTCTGTAGCGTTGCCCATACCCGAATTGGTTGAAATTTACCGGCAGCATTTTCCCGACATTTCTCTTGATGCTACAGTATGGCAGCCGTTGGACGCTTTGGAGAAAATGGGACATCGCCTGTGCCTGGTCACGGATGGGCGTTCGTCGACCCAGCGACACAAAATTGAGGCGTTGGCGTTGCGACGGTTTATTTCTCCGGAGGCTATTTTTATTTCGGAAGAGACGGGAGCGGACAAGCGTTTGGCTGACAATTTCGAGTCTGTTGAACGGTTGTTTCCGGGCAATCGGTATGTATATGTGGGGGATAATCCCGCCAAGGATTTTTTTCATCCGAACCGAATGGGGTGGCTAACTGTTTGTCTGAAAGATGATGGGAGAAATATTCATCCTCAGGAGAATTTCGGTGGGGAGCGGCAGGCGCAACTTATGGTAGACTCGCTTGCAGAGTTGCCTGAAATTATTGAAAAATTTGAAAAAACAGAAGATATGGCTGACAAGCAAAAAGTGGCCTTGATTACAGGCATCACAGGGCAGGACGGTTCGTTTCTTGCCGAGTTCCTTTTAGATAAGGGTTATGAAGTGCACGGAATCATCCGGCGCAGTTCGTCGTTCAATACAGGGCGCATCGAGCATCTCTATTTTGACGAGTGGGTGCGCGACATGCACCGTCGTCGGCTCATCAATCTGCACTATGGAGACATGACCGATTCCAGCTCGCTGATTCGCCTGATTCAGGAATTGCAGCCTGACGAAATCTACAACCTGGCGGCACAGAGTCACGTAAAAGTCTCTTTTGAAGTGCCGGAATATACTGCTGACACGGATGCTGTCGGCACATTAAGGCTATTAGAGGCTGTCAGAATGCTTGGCTTGGGAGATAGGACCCGTGTTTACCAGGCAAGTACTTCTGAACTGTTTGGGAAAGTACAGGAAATACCGCAACGGGAGACTACGCCGTTCTATCCGCGCAGTCCATACGGGTGTGCCAAACTCTACGGATTCTGGATTACAAAAAACTATCGCGAAAGCTACGGGATGTATGCCGTTAACGGCATTTTGTTCAATCATGAAAGCGAACGCAGAGGTGAAAACTTCGTGACTCGTAAAATTACGCTGGCGGTGGCACGAATCGCCGCCGGACTTCAAGACAAACTCTATCTGGGTAATCTTAATGCGCGCCGTGACTGGGGATATGCCCGCGATTATGTGGAGTGCATGTGGCTGATGCTCCAACAGAAAGAGCCTCAGGACTATGTCATAGCCACCGGCGATGACCATTCGGTGCGTGAATTCACTACCCTTGCTTTTCAGCGAGCCGGCATCAGTCTGCGTTGGGAGGGAGAGGGCGTCAGTGAAAAGGGCGTCGACGAAGCTACCGGACGGGTGCTGGTGGAGGTCGATCCGAAGTATTTCCGCCCTTGTGAAGTGGAGCAGTTGCTCGGCGATCCGACAAAGGCCCGCACTGAATTGGGATGGAATCCCCGGAAGACGACTTTTGAGGAATTGGTCAATATCATGACTGATCACGACATACAGATGATTCGGTGTCATCAGCACGATTCCGACCGACAAATTTAGAGAGGATATGGAAAAGGATGCAAAGATTTATGTGGCGGGACACCGTGGCCTGGTGGGTTCTGCCATTTGGAACAACATGAAATCGAAAGGGTATACGAATCTTGTCGGGCGTACTCATGCCGAACTTGACTTGCTCGACGCTCAGGCGGTGAAAGCGTTTTTCGATGAGGAACGTCCGGAGTATGTGCTTCTGGC
>USOC01000055.1 GCA_900556245.1 uncultured Prevotellaceae bacterium | reverse complement strand
CGCGGATGTCCGTCCGGACTATCGTACCGGACTCTATGAGGTGACGGCTACGCCCGACCGGATGCTGGCCGCCGTCGACGGTCTGTTTGAAAACCAGACGATTGACCGGCGCGGCGATTCGGTGCGCTATGTGTTGCGCAAAGCCGACGGTGTGCCTAATTCCGGCCTGTTGACGGCTCTTGCGCAGCGTGTCGACGTCCGGTCGTTTGTCGAGAAAATGCCGTCGATGAACGAAATATTCCTTCGTGTAGTCGGAGAAAATAAGGGAAAGGAGGCAGGCCATGGGCAGTAAGACTTGGATTGTGGCACAACGAGAGTTTGCCGTTCGCGTGAAAAAGCGGTCGTTTATCATCATGACCGTCCTGATGCCGTTTCTGATGGCGGCGTTGGTACTGCTCCCACTGTTCCTTTCCATGCTTGATAGTGACGAGCGCAAGACGGTGGCGGTCATCGACTCTACCGGACGCTATGTGGAGGCATTCGAGAGCAATGAAAAATACCTCTTTGTCCCGACGGAGAAAATGACAGGCGCGTTGCGTTCCGATTCTACGGAAACTGCGGCGGTGCTGCAGATTACCGACAATTTGGTCGATCGTCCCGGTTCCGCCGTCATTTATTCCCGCGACGAAGTGCCGATGGATTTGCGCGACTATGTCGACGAAGTTCTGACTGGAGAAGTCCGCCGCGAAAAACTGGAGCGTTATCGCATTCCCGAACTTGACAGGATTATCGACGATGTCGAAACTCCCGTCGAGGTGCAGGCTGTCCGCTGGACGGACGACGGCGAGCGCGAATCGATGGCGGAGATACTCAGCGGTATCGGCATGTTGCTGACATTCCTCATCTATTTCTTTGTGATGACCTATGGCGCTACCGTCATGCAGAGCATTATTGAGGAGAAAGTCAACCGCATCGTTGAGGTGATGGTGTCGAGCGTCAAGCCGGTGCAGCTGTTGATTGGGAAGATTGTCGGTGTCGGATTTGTCGGGCTTCTTCAGATGCTCATTTGGGGGCTTTTGCTCGGCGTAATTCTGATGGTCGCATCCTGTATCGCCGATATCCCTGTGGCTGATGACAGCACCGGTGTTGCCGCTTCTGCGTTGCTGGAGGTGGTGGCTTCCCTGCCGATTTTCGAAATTTGTGTGCTCTTCGTACTCTATTTCATTGGCGGTTACCTGCTTTATGCGTCAATTCTTTCGGCCAGCGGTGCGGCTGTCAACGATATGCAGGATTCGCAGCAGTTTATGTTGCCGGTGCTTGTCCTGATGATGTTTGCTTTCTATGCCGGCTTCTATAGTGCAATGAACCCTGATGGCCCGCTTGCTTTCTGGTGTTCGTTCATCCCGTTCACGTCGCCGATTGTCATGATGGTGCGTATCCCGTTCGGATTGCCGGTCTGGCAGGAAATTCTTTCTGTCGGCCTGCTGTATCTGTCGGCTGCGGCAGTCATGTTGCTCTCTGCAAAAATCTACCGTGTCGGCATTCTGATGTATGGCAAGAAGCCGTCATTCAAGGAAATGCTCAAGTGGCTCCGCTATTAGGCGGAATAAATCTATAAAAAGCAGTCCCCGACATTCGTTATCGAATGTCGGGGACTGTGTTTCCTGTATGTGGATTCCTGTTAGATTTCCACTACTATCGGAGTCTCTTCTTCTTGGACATATTTTGCATTGCCGAACGCCAAGATAGGGAAGAAGACGAAAGGAACGAGCGCCATTCCGACAGCAAATCCGCCGCTTTTCCCGAATACAATTGCCGTGCGTACTTGCAGGATGATATTAAACACTATGTTTACATACGGAATCAAGAGGAAGACAAGCCACCATATCGGTTTGCGGCACACTTTCAACCATACAATCAAGTTGTAGACCGGCACGATTGCAGCCCAACCGGGTTGCCCGGCCTTGTTAAACAGAATCCACATTGATGCGATTGTGATGCCGATTACTCCCAATCCAAGCATCACCAATAAGAAAATTAAAAATCCCATAGAGTCAAAGTAAATAGGTTAATTGTTATATGGCACAAATTTATAAAGATTGCGGCGTATGGAGAAATGATTTTTTGAATTTTTCAAAAGACTTTGTGACGTATTCTTTGAAGAAGCCGAAACGGCAGAGGAAATTCCTTCTGGCGGCCGGTTTTGGAGGATGCAGTCAAACAAATGCAGACATAATTTGTTATAAAGCAGAGTGAAAGCACGAGGCGGTGTGGACAAATAGGACAAAACCGGAGTGTTATCGGCGAAAAGATGTTAATTAAATATGTTCTTTAACATCTTTTGCACTCGCATTGGAATATTTATGATATTTATCATAAGTCGAGCTGCTGATTGTCTGTAATTTTGTGCTTGAATAAAAGGCTACTATAGAAAACAAAAAGAATTAAAAAATAGAAAATCAAAAGATTGTAGAATTTTTATGGAGAAAAAAACGATGGTTGGCCTGACGAAGCAGGTGGCTTTGTCGGCTATGGTTTTTGGAATTGCCGTGACTTCATGCGGAACAAAAGAGCAGGGTCAAGGACAGCAGCAAGCCGCACCTTCCATTGCCGTCATGACGGTGAAGAAGACAAGTGTGGATTTGGAGACTGCCTATCCGGCAACCATCAAGGGAAAGCGTGATGTGGCTATCCGTCCGCAAGTGTCGGGGTTTATTACGCAGGTTTGTGTGGATGAGGGTCAGCAGGTATCAGCCGGCCAGACACTTTTTGTAATCGACCAGGTGCAGTTTGAAGCGGCCGTTCGTCAGGCTAAAGCGAGCGTGGCAGTTGCTCAGGAGGCAGTCAACAGTTGTCAGATTACAGCCAACAACAAGAAAAAACTGTATGAGAAAAACGTCATCAGCGAATATGAAAATCAGTTGGCGCAAAATGACTTGGCATCAGCAAAAGCCGGGTTGGCACAGGCGCAGGCCGCATTGGTGACGGCACAGAAAAATTTGTCGTACACCGTTGTCAAAGCACCTTCGGCCGGTTATGTCGGCTCTATTCCAAGCCGTGTGGGCTCGTTGGCCAGGCCTTCGTCGCCGCAGCCTCTGACGACTGTTTCCGACATTGCAGATGTCTATGCCTACATTTCCTTCAACGAAAAGCAGGTGCTTGAGATGACGCAAAGCGGTTCCGTTTCGCTTTCCGCCGCCTTGTCCGAGTTTCCGGAGGTCAATCTTCGTCTTTCAGACGGAAGCGTCTATGCCGCAAAAGGCAAGTTCTCGACGATGACAGGCCTTCTTGACAATACGACCGGTTCGGCGACGGTGCGCGTTCAATTCCCGAACCAGAACGGTATGCTCCGAAGCGGTTCGACCGGTTCGGTGATTATACCGCAACACTACGATGGGGTCATTCTGATTCCGCAGAATGCGACAACTGAGATTCAAGACCGAAAATATGCTTATGTGGTAGGCAAAGACAATAAGGTGGAATCGCGTGCGATAGAAATTCTTGCCAACAACGACGGAAAGAACTATGTTGTCACTTCCGGCTTGACCGACGGCGACCGTATTGTTGTGGAAGGCGTTGGCGTCTCTGTGCGTGACGGCAGTGTGATTTCTCCGGTAGATGCTGCAAGTCGTCAGCAGGCAGCCGAGCAGAAGAAATAGAAAAACGTAGAATCAGAAATTGAAAAACGATGAAATTAGATAACTTTATTAACAGACCTGTGCTGTCGACGGTAATATCCATCTTTATCGTCATTTTGGGAGCCGTAGGTATGCTGTGGCTTCCGGTGACGCAATATCCGGATATCGCGCCGCCGACAATTCAGGTGTCGACCACTTATACGGGAGCGGACGCACAGACTGTGCTTAATTCCGTCATCGCTCCTATTGAGGAGCAAATCAACGGAGCCCAGGGTATGACCTATATGCGTTCGTCGGCCACCAACACCGGTAGCGCAACAATTACCGTTTATTTCGAGCAGGGTTTCGACCCCGATATGGCGGCTGTCGACGTGCAGAACCGCGTGGCCAAGGCACAGAGTATGCTGCCTTCTGAGGTAAATCAGGTGGGTGTTATCACGCAGAAGCGTCAGACATCCATGCTTATCGTGTTCTCTTTGTTCTCTCCGAACGATGACTACGACACGGAGTTTATTGAGAACTACATGAAAATTAACGTTATACCGCAAATTCAGCGTGTGTCGGGTGTGGGTGATGCCATGGTGATGGGCGCCGATTATTCGATGCGTATCTGGCTGAAGCCGGACGTGATGGCGCAGTATAACCTGATGCCGAGTGATATTACAGCTGCACTGGCAGAACAGAACATACAGGCCGCTCCGGGGCAGTTCGGTGAGAACGGCAACCAGACCTTCCAATACGTAATGCGCTATAAAGGCCGTCTGATTACTCCGGAGGAGTTCGACAACATCATTGTCCGTGCCAACGGTGAAGGCGATGTGCTCTATTTGAAGGATGTCGCTGAAATGGAACTTGGACGTGTAAGTTATGGATTCAAGAATAAGACCAATGGTCATCCCGCTACTTCGGCGATTGTCTTCCAGACCGCAGGCTCCAATGCTACGCAGGTAATCGAGGGCGTGCTTGCCGAAATCGAGAAGGCCAAGCAGGATTTGCCGAAGGGATTGGAATTCAACGTATCGATGAACACCAACGACTTCCTTTTCGCTTCAATCGAAGAAGTTATCAAGACGCTTATTGAAGCGTTTATCCTGGTGTTCCTGGTAGTTTATATTTTCTTGCAGGACCTTCGTTCGACGATTATTCCGGCAATTGCCATCCCGGTGGCGTTGATTGGTACATTCTTCGGACTTTATCTGATTGGTTTCTCCATCAACTTGCTGACGCTGTCGGCATTGGTGCTTGCCATTGCGATTGTGGTCGACGATGCGATTGTGGTCGTCGAGGCGGTCCACGCCAAGCTCGACGAGGGTTATACCTCGGCGCGTCTTGCCGCCATCGACGCTATGCGTGAAATCGGCGGTGCCATTGTGTCGATTACGCTGGTCATGATGCTCGTGTTCGTTCCGGTGTCGTTTATGCCGGGAACGTCGGGCGTGTTCTACCAGCAGTTCGGTTTGACGATGGCTATCGCAATCGGTCTTTCCGCCCTTAACGCCTTGACGCTGTCTCCGGCTCTTTGTGCGGTGTTCCTTCGTCCACACACAGAGCACGACCCGAAAAAGCGTCGCAACATCGTGAAGCGTTTCCATGCAGGATTCAACCATTATTATGATAAAGTGCTTGAGCACTACAAAGGCTATACGAGATTTTTCATCAACCACAAGGTGACTTCGTTCGGTATTGTCGGAGCAAGCATTGTCGGACTTGTGATGCTGATGATGTCGACTTCTACGGCTCTTGTGCCGACTGAGGATACCGGTGTGCTCTTCTGTATGGTGAACATGCCTCCTGCCACTTCGTTCGAGAAGACAGAAAAAACGCTTGACGAAATTGACCAGATTATGGCTCAGATTCCGGCAATCGAGGCTCGTACGCAGATTTTGGGCTACAGCTTTATTGCAGGTCAGGGTAACACTTACGGAACGTTTATTATCAAATTGAAGGATTGGGCCCAGCGAGGAGAAGGCGAGAGTGCGGATCAGGTGCTTCGCCAGCTTTACGGCATGACAAGCCAGAAGGTGAAAGACGGTATGGTGATGATTTTCCAACCGCCTATGATTGCCGGTTACTCCGTGACCAGTGGTTTCGAGTTCCAGCTGCAGGACAAGACCGGTGGCGACATCAACAAGTTCTTCCAGATTTATCAGGGCTTCATTGCCAAGTTGAACCAGCGTCCGGAAATCCAGCAGGCTTATTCAACCTTTGACCCGTCGTTCCCGCAGTATATGGTGGACGTAGATGTGGCCAAATGTAAGCAGGCCGGGATTAGTCCGAGCACAGTGCTCTCTACGATGCAGGGTTATTATGGCGGTATGTATGTGTCCAACTTCAACCGTTTCGGAAAGCTGTATCGTGTGATGATGCAGGCAGAGCCGTCTGCCCGTGTGTCGCCTGAGACACTTAATCAGGTGAAAGTGCGCGTTGGCAGCGAAATGGCTCCGATTTCCAACTTCCTGTCGTTGCGCCGCGTATACGGGCCGGACATTATCTCCCGTTTCAACATGTATACCGCGATTTCAGTCAATGGTACGCCTAAACCCGGCTTCAGCAACGGTGATGCTATCCGTGCAATCCAGGAGGTCGCCGCAGAGACGCTGCCTCAGGGTTACGGCTACGAATTTTCCGGAATGACCCGTGAGGAGCAGGAGACGTCGGCTTCTTCCACCGCCGTTGTCTTCGGACTCTGTCTGTTGTTTGTCTACCTGTTGCTTTACGCACAGTATGAAAGCTATATCCTTCCGTTGGCGGTAATCCTTTCGATACCGTTCGGACTGATGGGTTCGTTCGTCTTTGCCAAGATTTTCGGAATTGACAATAATATCTATTTGCAGATTGGATTGATTATGTTGATTGGTCTGTTGGCAAAGAACGCTATCCTGATTGTAGAGTTTGCGCTCGACCGTCGCAAGACCGGAATGAGTATCGTAGGATCTGCTGTGGCCGGAGCCGCTGCACGTCTGCGCCCGATTTTGATGACCTCGTTCGCTTTGATTATCGGTCTGCTCCCGTTGATGTTTGCAGCCGGTGTCGGTGCAAACGGAAACAGCTCTTTGGGTACGGGAGCGGTAGGCGGTATGTTGATTGGTATGATTCTCCAGGTGCTTATCGTGCCGGCATTGTTCGTGGCGTTCCAGAAATTGCAGGAGAAATTCTCTCCGATGCAGTGGAAGGATACGGACAATACTGAAATCGACGACCAGATTGAGCAATATTCACGCAAATAATTAAGTCAGTCAATGAAAATGAACAAAATCATATCGGCAGCTCTCGTCATGGCAATCGCCATGACGACCTCCGGCTGCCACATCTATAAGAAATTCGAAATGCCCGAAGAGGGGCTTGCAGGAGAAGTGGCGGCTGCTCAGAAAGAGGCCGTTGACTCGACCGCTTTGGGCAACGTGAAGTGGGACGCGATGTTCACCGACCCTCAGTTGCAGGCATTGATTCAGATTGCGCTTGATTCCAATGTCGATTTGGAAAATGCCCGTCTGAATGTGGACATCGCCAAT
>USOC01000054.1 GCA_900556245.1 uncultured Prevotellaceae bacterium | reverse complement strand
GCAAGCTGGTTGGGGCTATGTTGTCGATGCGTTCCTCGACAATATTGATCAGCCGGCCGGCGACAAGTTCCTTCCGGTGAAAAAGGTAACCGATCCAAAGACGCCGGGTAACCACTACTGGTTCTTCAACCCGTCGGAATTCAAGCTGAGCGACTTGATGCAGATGAAGTATGTTGCCATGTATATGCAGCCCGAACAGTGGACTGATATGCGCCGCTATCACTTCAGCAACAAGCGTAACGGCATCGGTATCGGGGCGAATCAGGAAATCGTCTATCCGACTCTTCGCCGTCCATATAACCTCTATGCTCCTTACTGGATCGATGGTATGACTGACGCTCAGAAAGAAAGCACTTGGGTTCAGCGTATCAACTATGACCCTGAAACGGAAGAGAAATACAACAAGGGCGAGCTTATCCGCCTTGGCGCTTACAAGAATCACGAATGGTTGCGCAAGCCGATGATTTGGTCTGAACAGCCGGGCGTGCGTTCTTCTTTGACTCAGGAATAATCATTTTAACTTAAAACAGAACATAAAGTTATGAAATTGCAATATAAATTAGGCGCTGTCGCACTGGCTGTGGTTGCCATGACCTCCTGCTCCCAACACGACCCGTTTGAAGACGTTGTGACTCCGGGTCAGGCAGTCCCTACGGTGAACTGGGCATTGGGCAGCACCGTGGCTAATGCTGGCGACAGTGTGGCGTTTGAAGGAAAATACTATACAGACAAAGAGCATACGCCGGATCATGCGGAAGTATGGTCGAACGTTGTGGTGACAGAGAGTGCTGCCGCTACTTTAGGTCTGACCCAAAGTCTGAAATATACGCAGACAGTCAATACGGTCGACACTGTGCGTACTTCGCAAGTCGTTGCATCCTATCCTCACTCAATGGCTAAATGGGACGGCTATGAGTTTGTGTTGAATGCCAAGTTCCCGACTTCCGTGACCTTGAAGTCTGTGAAATGGACAAATATTGCCGAGTGGGATCAGAACCGTTTTGACTCATACTATCCTGCTGACTTCATGTCGAGCTTTACTGCAAAAGTAAATGACTACCTGACAAAAGACAGTGTCTACTACAACGACCTTCGTCACGTCTACGTCAACTATGCATTTACGCTCAATCAGATTCAGGAAGTAATCTCTAAATATCCGCAATTGCCGGGTCTCGACAAGCTTTTGCTTGAAGACGCAGGACAGAAGTCTGACGCATGGTATACGAAGATTACCGTTGAGTCCGGAAAAGAAGAAGTGGAGAACGTTGTCGGCTATTACTATCTTGAATTGGTCGGCGATGTCAATGTCTATCGTGAGGTGGCTCTCGACGATCCGAAGTTGGAAACAGTCGACGGCAAGCAGTACTATAATGTCAGTGAGACGCTGAAAGTGCCTGCTTACAAGGTTTACGAATCATCTCCTTGGGTATTCTGCCGCTACGACGACAACCGCGGAGAGGTTATTGCTACCGTGAGAGGAAATTATATGCCTGTGTTCAGAGATTTGATTGCCTTGATTCCGTTCACGGATTGGATTTACAATTCGGCCGACAAGGTCTATAGCGTGACATTCGACCGCAAGTATAGCCTTGGCGTGGTCTTCAAGGTGGTTGATACTGTCGGCAATGTCGGCTATACGACTGAAGTGAAGGAAGTCTCTCTTAACTAATTATTAATGGAAAATAATACAATGAAAAGAATATTATTGAATATCAGTTTTATCGCGACATTGCTGTTCGGCGTGTCGGCGTGTGTGGAGGCTGATCCGGACTATACGGACTTTCCGTCGAAGGATGTCGACTTCACTTATGCCGTAGCTCCTAATGGCGAAGGCGAGGTGGAATTTGGCATTGACTATTATGTTGTGTCCACCATTCAATTTACCAACACTTCTGCCAAGCAGGGTTCTTCTGTCACATGGGATTTTGGAGACGGTCAGACTTCTACGGAAGCCAACCCGGTGCACAAATACGCCAAAGCCGGCAGATATCAGGTGAAATTGACCGTTGAGGGTGTCGGTTCGCGCACTTATCCGATTATGATTTACGATATCGCTCCGGTTCTTTCGATTTCTTCCCAGTCGGCAGAGATTTTGACCTGCAACGACGTGGAAGTGGAGTTCAATATCTTCCTGCCAAACCCGGAGAACAAGGAGGTGAAGTACGAATGGACGTTCCCGGAAGGTGCAATAGACGCTCAGGGACAACCTATTACCAAGTTTGAAGGCATGGCTCATGCCGACGGTACGGTAGACTATCCGGGCAAAATCCGTTTCAAGAACATCGGTTCGCAGCGCATCTCTTTGAAGACTGTGTTTGATACGGCTGAAGGCGGCGAAAACAGAACGCTTGAAGAATCGTATGTAAATGTTCAGGTAGGAGCAGACAAGCCTTACAAGACTTTGTACTACGCGGCGCTTGACGGAAACATCAAGGCTTATAAGCTGATTCCGGAAAGTGCTCTTCCGGAAGGGACGAAGAACATGCCATTTGATATGGGTGTCAGCAGCGGTTCGATGCCTTTCACGCTCTGCTATGCAGAAAGTGAAGTAGTCAGCGAGGGCGAGGATGCTACGGTTACCAAGCAGGGTTGGATTTATATCCTTGATGCCGGCAAGCAGTACACTTATATCAATGATGAGGGCGGTGTGAACGGTGACGGCAAGATCAACGTGATGAGTGTCGACGGCAAATCGACCAACCTCTTCGTGTCGAATGTTGGTAAGTCTGCGTTCGACGACCCGTTCTTCGGCTGTGTTGACGGAGAGAACTTGATTTATACGGACCGTAACACGGGTATTCGTAAAATGAGTCTTAGCGCACGCGGTCAAGTTGAGGCCAATGATTACTTGGTAAAGAACGACCAATTGGGCTACTATAACCGTGATATGTCTTATGGTGCGATTTCTTCGACTGTCTATAAAGACATGGGCGGAACTTACTGGTGCGGCAAATGCTACAATGGAGAAGGAATTTTCCGTTTCAATCATTCTGATATCGGTAATCTCTCAGCTTCTCCCCATCCTGTCGTGCTTCCGTTGGTCATATTGAAGGCGTTCACGCTTGACGAAAAGCGTGGCAAACTCTATGTGTGGAGGACCAAATCGGAGGGGGGGTTCTATGTTTATCCGCTTCCGAAGATTGATGCCGGTCTCGACAAGGCCGCTTTTGAAACTCGCTTCCTGATGGATGCAGACCCGATTAACTCAACCGATGCAGAAGGCGTATTCTGTACGCAGATGGCTGTTGACAAAGAAAATGGTAACGTTTACTTCGGCTTTAACAAGGAATCCAACGACCAGTCCGCTTATACGACAGGACTGAAGGTCTACAATTCTGAAACGCAGAAGGTGGAATCGTTCTATGGCAATACGGAGCGCATTCTTGGGATTGTCATCAACGAAAATGCTACGAAACTGTTCTAATACAGGTATATCTCAGAACAGATATTAAAAGTAGACGGCTGTTTTCTTTGTTTGTGAGACATAGAGGACAGCCGTCGCTTTTTGTCACAGATTCAATTATTAAAAAGCTATTTCACAATGAGAAAATTCTTTTTAGCCCTTTTGGGTGTCGTTGGGCTGATTGCCATCGCCACTCCGGAAGCAGGAGCCGTGAAGCGCGAGCATCGTGCGGTGTGGATGTCGGCTTATACGAGCGACTGGCCGAAACCGTCGGATTCGGCAGAGAAGCAGAAGCGACAGCTTTATGAAGACTTGGATTCCTTGAGTCGGAACAATATGACGACGGTCTACTACCATGCCCGCGTCATGTGCGACGCTTTGTATGATTCGAAATACGAACCGTGGTCGAACCTCGTGACGGGAACGCGCGGCAATGCGCCTTCCTACGACCCGATGAAGCTGATTGTCGAGGAGTCGCACAAGCGGGGCATCGAGCTTTACGCCTGGCTCAACCCTTATCGTTATTACGATTCGACAGAAGGAAGCTCTTGGGGAAGTGCCGGGGGAGACAAAAACTATGAGAATAGCCATCCCGAATGGCTGATTACCTATACGTTTGTCAACAAAAAAGGCAATGAGGAGACCTGGACTATTCTTAATCCGGCAATGGAGGAGGTGAAGCAGCGCATTGTCGATATTGTTGCGGATATTCTTTCAAAATATGACGTTGACGGCATTGTCTTCGACGACTATTTCTATCAGAGCGGTCTGCCTCAGTCGTACGACCAGTCGTTCTATCAGAAATATGCCGATGCGGAGACCGCAGCAGGACGTCAGCCGATGACACACATGGACTGGCGTCGGGAGAATGTAAACGATATGGTGCGTCGCGTCAACGCCTACATCAAGCAGACCAAGCCTTGGGTGCGGTTCGGTATTGGTCCGGCCGGCGTGGCCGCCGGCGACAAGTCGGTTGCCGACAAGTATGGCATTGAGCCTTGTCCGGGAAGCGACTGGCAGTATAACGGCATCGCATCCGAGCCGGTCGCGTGGATGAAAGAAGGAACAATCGACTTTATTTCGCCGCAGGTCTATTGGACAATCGGCAACGCGGATGCCGACTATGCCGCCATCACGCCGTGGTGGTATCGCGTAGCGAAGAAGTTCAACCGCCATTGTTTCATCAGTCAGGACATTTCCGCAAACCTGGGTAATTTGTCGAATGTAAAGCGTAATTTGCAGGAGTTTGTCGATGAGGTCGACTTGAACCGCGCCTCTGCGCTCGACAATGCTCCCGGAGCGGTCTATTTCCCATGGAACATATTGCGCTCGACCGGAAAGTGGGTCAACAACAAAGTCTTGAAATTGTCCAACTATCTACGTTATAACGTTTATCAGCATAAGTCGCTCTCTCCGGCAGTCAAATGGGGGGAAGCTGAAAATCCGGGAACAGTAGCGGGACTTCGTCGTGACGGAAGAAAACTGTCGTGGACAGGATTCGACAATGTGCGTTATGCCGTTTATGCCGTTCCGGCAGATCGCGTGGCCACCTTCCAGAAAGAAGAAGAGTTTTTGCTGGGCGTCAGCTATACGGGAGCGTTTGAAATTCCAAATGTTGCGAAGGGTTATCCCGGATATGGAATCGCGGACCAGGATATTGACAAGTTCTCCTATGCAGTTGCCGTACTTGACCGTCTGGGCAATGAGTATAACGCTGTGTTCGTTGGTGCAACTGTAGCGGATGCCGAAAAGCCTGTACTCACAGCTCCGGCAAATGGCTCTCAAATGCCGTGGCGTGTCACTTTCCGTTGGACAGGCAATTCGTCGCTCTATGAGGTAGCTGTCGCTACGGATGCTGCGATGAAGAATCTTGTCTATTGTGAAGAGGTTGCAGGAAACGAATTGAAGTCATCGGAAGTCTGCGAATTCGAAGCCGGCAAGGATTATTTCTGGCAGGTACGCACTCGTGGCAACAACCAGACTGAAGTCGTTTCAGACGCTGCCAAATTCTCGGTTGACGTGTTCCGTATCCTTGAACCCGCGAACGGGGCAACCGGCTGTTCGTTCGCTCCGGCCTTTTCATGGCCGGATCTCGGTGCCGGCACTCGCTATGTCTTGGAGATTTCAAGTGACGAGCATTTTAATAAAGAGGTCTTCCGTCATGAAACTACGGAAACCCGGCTGACGCTGCCCCGGTTCGTTCTGGCAGGAAATGTCCGCTATTATGCAAGAGTGGCAATGGCAGAAGGCGATGCGCTTGTCTATGGTCAGCCAATTTCTTTCACGTCCAAAGCCCCCGACCTTTCCGCACCGACTATAGAGTCGCCGGCTACCAATGGCGAGGTGCTTCACAGCAATCAGTCTGTTCGTGTTGCGGGCCGCGAAGGAATCGTCGGAACTCGCATAATGATTAGTGCGTCGGAGACTTTCCCGACCCGTTCGTCCTATTCCGAAACGATGGATCTCGGTACGTTTGCCGGCAAGGAACTTTCACAGGTGAAAATTTTGAGCAAGCCGTTGTCTGACGGAAAAACCTATTATGTCAGATCGCTTTTTAACTACTATGATGAAGCGGGAGCGAGCAAATCTACGGAATGGTCGGAAACTCGTTCATTCGTCTACGACTCTGAGGCCGGTATCGCTTCGTTGGAGACAGAGGATGTGCGTCTGGTGGGAGGTGCCGCTCCATATCTTTCTGCCGGAGAGGCGGAATTGCGCGTGGCTGTATATGCCGCCGACGGAACGTTGGTGGCAGAGTTGACGACAGATGGCAACGGATGCGCTTCGTTGTCGCATTTGGAAGCCGGAGCTTATGTTGTTGCGG
The DNA here is from genome assembly GCA_900556245.1 of uncultured Prevotellaceae bacterium. Taxonomy (GTDB): domain Bacteria; phylum Bacteroidota; class Bacteroidia; order Bacteroidales; family Muribaculaceae; genus Limisoma. The sequence goes on along the minus strand of USOC01000054.1, from coordinate 927 downwards.
TAGAAAAGTGCGGAGCGTTGCGTTCGCTCAAGTTTGTCCGTTGACAGGGTTTTCAAGTAATTGAATGAATAATCAGTCCGGCAGTGTTCAGGCTTCTCTGAACACTGCCGGACTTTTTTCTGTAGCGTCGATTCTGTCCTCCCCGGCGCAAGCGCTGTTCCCCTATCTGCTTCTTCTGTGGCTGTATGAAAACAGGCAGATAATTTTCTGTTTGTCATCAAGACTCCGCTCTTCCAACCAGGCAGGCGCTTTTTATGTTGGCGACTTATTGCCTTTGCAGCCATTTGCGGGTCAGCCATTGTCTGACAGGCTCATCGTAGAGTCTGAGCAGTGCCCAGGCTATGAAGAGTGACAATGTAATGACGGCAATATTTACCATGATGTGTATCCACACCGGAGTTCCGGTGTGGGCGGTCACCCAAGCCATTTGCATATACATGATAGGGTAGTGGGTGATATAGAGCGGGTAGGAAATTTTTCCCAAGAATTCACACCATGCAGTGCTCTTTGCATCGGTTGTTTTGCTTCCGGCTCCGATGATGACCGCGAAAGGAAAGAGCAAGAGGATGCAGCCTGCCTGATAGAGTCCGTCGTTCAGCGTATTGCCGCCTACTGCCGGCAGGGAGAATATTGCGACCAGAAAGAGGGATGTCCACCAGAATCCGCCTCGCAAGGATATCGGACTTCCGCTTGGATTGTTTTCTGACGAGCGTTTGAACATTATCCGAGAGGCGAGTAAGCCAAAAAGAAAAGGATAGGACAGACGGGTGATGCCGATATACATTTGCTCGGGCTGTAGATTCCATCCTCCTATAACGGAATATTTTGCGCCATCCGGGAAGAATCCGAAAATGTCCCATCCCAAGGTTACGTCTAATGTCAAGACAATGCTTCCTGCGCAGAGAATCCCAAGAATGACGGTCGGCA
>USOC01000053.1 GCA_900556245.1 uncultured Prevotellaceae bacterium | reverse complement strand
GAGGCTCGTCAGGAGTATGGAATGTTCACGCTTGACCATTCGCCCGACCAGTCTTTCAGCCATGCAAAAGTGTCGCTGACGCTGTCTGGCGAATATGTGACTCCTGAACTCTTTTTCGGCACGCCGCGTTACGGAGCGTCGGATGCAGATCCGAATGGCGGGACAGTGCTGTTTGCAAAGCAAAACAATTCCAAGTCGTCGCTCTACGGTATACTCTACCGATGTGTGGCCGGAGTCGAGGTGACGTTGAGAGATCTTCCGGTGACTGTGCAGAAACTGACTTTGCTTACGGGAAAGATTAATACAGAAAGTCAGGCCACAGTCTACGACGACTTTTTGCTTCCCGGCGGCACACAGTTGTCGGATCCGGCACAGGACAACAGGTTTGTGTTGGCACAATGGGTCCGTCAGGCGAATGACGCGACAGCAACGGAGGCCCGGCTTGTGGACGCCAGCCTGCTACCGGTGGATGCTTCCCCTCTTTATATGAAGATAGAGCAAAATAACGGGAGTGTTTCCATCGTGCATATTCGCCTGAAACGTGCGGGCAGCGGCAGTCAAACAGGCGGGACGTATCCGGAAGGGGGCAGCGGCACAGGAATTATTCCGAATCCTGACGCCAAACCAGATGATGATCCTGACGTCACGAATGGCGACCTTAATTTCAAACGCAACAACTACTATATCATTCAAGGTAGTTACAATAAGTTGATGGCAAGCGAATTGCCTTTGTCAGTGACAATAAATCCCTATTGGGATGGCGACCATCAACTGGATGTGGATAAAAAATGAAAAAAAGCAGCAAGATGAAAAGCAATAGAATCCCTCTCTTGGCGACGCTTTGTGTGTCGCTCCTTTTGGCCTTGGCGGGCTGTCAAGACGAAGATTTGTTTTCGACCAAGAAGAACAATCAGTTGCTGTCGGCCAACTATAAGAAAGCAACGTCTTCAGCTCTGGTGAAAGAAATGGACGGAACTTGGCGCGCAACAAAATGTGTGCCGTTGGTGGGAGAAGGCCGTATTGTCGACGATTTCTCGGACGGTCTCGTAAAGGCGTTGGGCGCATCCGGCGCAAAGTTTGAAAATATGCTAGACACCGACCTGACTAATATGGCAAGTTTCGGAAAGGGTGTCAAAGTAGAATTGTTGGGAAACCAACTTGTTGCAGTACGAGACCTGAACCGCGCATATTCCGGAGGTCAGGTTGCCGGTGTCGTGTATAAGATTACCGATACTAATTTGCTGACTTTGGACTTGCTGAAGACGTTCTGGCTTTCCACATACCTCAACGGGCAGTTGCAGGAGACGCACAAAGGCAGTTCGGATGGCGGCGCTTTGGGGCTCAACCTGATAAACATCGCCAGTAACGATGCAAATCAGGGATTGACTGTATCAGCCTACTTTGAGAAGCCTTTTGACGAAATCAAAATGGGAATCGGGGGAATCGATGCGAACATATTGAACAGTCTTCGATTCTACTATGCTTTTGTCGGAGAGAATGAAACAAAATATTGTCTGAAAGGCAGTCGTGATTTTCCGGACACGAAAGTTCATTACAATGGTATTCTTGATACGGGTTGGACCAGTTTCGGTTCACATGAAGCAGAACAGGTGATAGATGGTAGTTCGTTGACAGACGGGGCATCGATGGCTGTCATCAAAGCCGGTCATATCACCATCGACACTGGCAAAGAAATTCCTGTAGGTTCGGAAGTAGGCTTTGTTATTACCGGAGGCAGTTTGCTTGAGCTGGGTATCGGGTCAAAGACAACCCTTGAGACTTATGACGAGAATGACAAGCTGGTGGAAAAAATGTCGATGGCGAGTGTGCTTGGCTTATCGGCCATTGACGGAGGAAAAACGGCTATCAGTATCATTACCACCAAACCTTGTCGGCAGTTGCGAGTTCGGTCTTCCGGATTGGATGTTGATTTGGGTGTGACTACAATAAATTATGCATATGTGAAGGATCCTGTTGTGGTAGATCCGTCAAGCTACTTTGTGCTGAATGATGTTACGATTACAGGCAATGCCTATTATTTGTCGCAGCCTGAAGGAGGCAATGTGTCGTGGGTGATACTGGATTTTCCAGCCGGAGTTGCGCCTAAAATCGAGGGCAATAAAATTTCGGGAATGACGGTAGACGGCAAATATGTAGTTAGTGGAACGTTTACCAATGCCGAAGGCGTTAGCGTAACATCGCAGATGGTGATTACGCGTGATACCAAACCACAGGAATCCGGATGTAATCAGAAAATCGACAAGAAAACCTATGGCGCGACAGCGTGTACGCCGATTGGTACTACCGGCGGTTTGATTAATATTACTTCATTTGCCAATGCTCAAAATGTAGTGGCGGAAGACTGGACCAAGTATGCATCGTATTTAAGCGTGCTTAGCTTGGCAAGCAGCACCGGAATCATTGCTGTTGAAACCGATCCCAATACCCCGGTAAATCCCGGAGGAAAAACCCGGATTAAAACCGGTTTTGTCATGCAGTTGTCGGGAGAGCTGCTCGGAGCGGATGTGCTGAAGTTTTTTATGATAAAATTATATCGAAACGGCTCGTGCGTAAAGACGCAGGTCGTAGATAACAGTGATGTGGCGGATGTCGGGCTCATAGGCAGCAAGGGCAACAAGATTCGGGTCGGCTTCACAACCAATCTTGAGTTTGATCGCATAGAGTTGTGGTCAGTCGGTGTTTTGTACTTGAATGTAAGTGAATATGGATTCTATGGCGGTTTTGTGGTTGATGCAATTACAGAGGGATGTATCGATATGCTGACACCTACTTCGCTGGGAGCTTCAATCAATTATTCCTAGACAGGAGAAGTAGGAGGAGCCGCTATCGGATTATCGTTTGATGATATGGGTAATTTGATTGATTCGGATATGAATACCTATGCTCTTGTAACCGGGCTTGCCAATCTTGCCAACGGGACAACCGTGTCGGTTAAGTTCGATGAAATCAACGATCCGAATGCGACCACGAATATCGGATTCATTCTGCGCGACCCAAAGGGTGTCCTTAATGCAGGATTGTTGGAAGGAAATATCGTGCAAGTATACTACAATGGTAGCGACAAGCCAGTTGCATCAACGAATAAGGGAGAAGGTGAATTGTTGGATTTGAATGTGATTGGCTATTCGGGTCGCTACTTTCTTGAAACGACTGTAAAAGGAGTGCCTTTCGATGAAGTCAGAATCACGTTTGTGAAAGCCTTGCTGGGAGCATTGGAGACGATGGAGCTTAGCGGCGCATACGTCCGCCGCGATTCTGACAGTGATGGTATCCCCGATTGTTCTGAAGATGCGGAACAGGTTATGCTGCCTGATATAACAGAAGCGACTACGGATCCACATGTCTGTTTAAGAGGCTATCCCAGTATTTTGGTTAACGTGACAGGCGGTCAGGAAGGGAAAAATTATACATTGCATTTTTATGACAAGAACTCCGGCAGTGAATTGAAAAAGTCATGCATCCTGGAAAATGGGCAATTTGTGGTCACAACGCAAGATATCCAACCCGGAGATTATTATATCCGAATCAATGATGAGAACGACCAGACGCAATATAATGGTATTGTAGAGGTTATGGTCCATCCAATACAGACGATGTGGAAGGCGGATGCTCGGACCACGGATTGGAATAACTGGGCAAACTGGTCGGACGGAGTACCCTGGTATTGTACGGATGCCGTGATTCCTTCAAACTGCAGAAACTATCCGGTTCTTCTCGGCGGGGAGGAATGGTGACGGGAGACATGTTTATCCCAGCCAACAAAAACGGGAATCATGGCAATCATGATACTTGGAATTATTTTGAAGAACTCAACAAAGGAACTGCGGTGGAAAGTCGCTTGACACCGACGGTGTTCCAGCGTTTGTGGAGTAGTGAGGCGAAGGGTCTTACGATTCAAGGAGAAGTGGCGGTGACCCCCGATGCAACCCTTTGGACACCACCCTTCAACGATTTGGCTCAACGCTATGAGGCGGGAATGGGTTTTTCGATGCAAGCCGGGTATAGTTCCCAGACCTATACGTTCCGCTTTCCGAAAACTCACAGTCAATATCATTATGTCTATGGAGACGGAAGTGGGGCGGGTTATCCGGCGGAAAATATCTTGCGTTCGAAAGTGGGACGTTTTATCTATGAAAACAATAATGGAGAAGTTGCATTTCCCTATATGGTAAAGGTGAAAAATCAGATGTCAGGTACTACGTTTATTGTTGGGAATCCATTTATGGCGCATATCGACATCAAGAAATTCATGCAGGAAAACAGTGCGACTGTCACTTCGGTGAAGGTGTATGACGGCAACACGAACAATACTCTGATTCTATCGGACGGAGAGTTGCTTGGAACAGACAACGGATTGGCGTATCTGGCTCCGATGCAGGCGTTTTTTGTGAGTACTACGCAGGCTAAAACTGAATTGGATGTGAAGTTTACGGAAAATATGCTGGTGCAGCAGCCGGACATACGCCTTTATTCTCGCAGGATGACCGGTCTGGAATTGAGTCGTACAGCCATACCGGATAAAGGAACGATGTTGGGTATTTCAGCCTTCAGTAACGGAGAAAGCGGTAAGTGTCTCGTGAATATGCAATCCGGAGCTTCCGATGGCTATCGTGAAAGAGAGGATTCGCGAATCTTGTTGGATAACGAGATTCCTCCGGTGATTGCTGTGTTTACAGAGGCAGACGGGAAGGCTTTGGATATTCAGCAAATGAGTCGGCGTGTAAGGATTCCGTTGGGCTTCAGTATGAAATCAGAATCAGAGGTTATTTTGAAACTGACTCATACGTCCGACAGCCGATGGAAGAACTGGGAGTTGTTCGACAAACAAACGGGTCGACGTTATTCTCTCGATAGGGAAGTGACTCAAGTCAATCTTGGAATAATCAGTACGCATGCCGGGCGCTTTTATCTGGTGAAGCGGAGATAATAGCAGGGATGATCAAATGTCTGACGAGGCAATTCACACGAAAACATTACGTGGGATTGCCTCGTTTCTGTATGGTAATATAAAAATAGCGTTGTCAGATTTTCAAGAGAGGTAAAGTGTATCAATGAATATTGCTGTTCGGTTTATTCAACGGTGTTTTGCCACATATCAGGATTGTCTTGAACAAAAAATAAGGTGTGTCATTTGACACACCTTATTTTTGAAACTGTTGTCCAGGAAGGACTCGAACCCTCACAGGCGGAACCAGAATCCGAAGTGCAACCATTCCACCACAGGACAAAATCCGTTTCACGATGCAAAGGTTAGCAACCTTTTTGAAGTAGGCAAGTGAGTTTGTCAAAACAATCGATTATTAATTTTTTGCAAGTCAGATTTTGATTGTCGACAGTGATTGGAAAAGAAACAGCGGTGCGGAATGAAGTCGCGCATCGCTGTAGGTCATTGTTTCCAAGAAGACCTCTTAGAAAGGAAGGTCGTCGTTGTCGGAGCTTTGGGTGAAGTCGGGCGTAGCCGGCATTGTCGGAGCTGCAGGTGGCATTTGCTGCATGGGTTGCTGAGCATCTACTTTTTCTGCTTTCCAGCCGTGGATGTTTGTGTACCAACGACCGTTGTATTCGCGGCTTTCGATGTCGAAGTTGAGGCGTACGCGATCGCCTGCGTTTAGCGGGAATTGGTCCACTTTATCTCCGAAAAAGTCGAAGCATACTTTGCGAGGATAGGTTTCTTCGGTTTCGAGCACATATTCTTGCTTTTTCCATTGGTTTCCGGCTTGAGATGTTCCGCTTTGTAATTGTAACTTGTGGATGATTTTTCCGATTATTTCCATATTCTTGTTTTGTTGTTTGATATTCAGTTTGTCGTATGAACGCTTTTATGTGGCGTGGTTTCTTTTACAAACATAATGAATTATTTTGTCATTTATGACGCTTCAGTCCTGAATTTTTCCGAATATTGTCATCTGGAGTGGGAAAGCAGGCTGAAGAATTCCTGGCGGTAGCTGAAGTCTTCAAAGAGACCGGAATATTCGATAGTTTCAGTTTCAGAATTTTCTTTTTCGACACCTCTCATGCGCATGCACATATGCGAAGCATCGCAACAGACAATGACACCTTTGGTGGATAGTTGTTGTGACAGCAGGTCACAAATGTCCTTGGTCAGTCGTTCCTGAACTTGCAGTCGGCGGGCGTATACTTCGACGATGCGGGCAAGTTTGCTTAGCCCGATCATTTCTCCGTCGGGAATGTATCCGATTGAAATTTTCCCGAAGAAAGGCAAAATGTGGTGTTCGCAAAGTGAGTAGAATTCTATCCCTTTGACGATAACCATTTTTGAACCGGCGTATTCAAAAACGGCGGATTTGGCAATCTTTGCGGCGTCTTTACGGTAGCCGGAAGTGAGATAAGCCAATGCTTTGGCTGCTCTCATCGGTGTCTTAATCAGTCCGTCACGTTCCGGATTTTCACCGATGAGGGAGAGTATTGCCTTATAGTGTTCTGCGATTTTGCTGACGGTCTCAGATGAGAGTCCGTCGATGTTCGTTTTTTTATCGTTCATCATCCAATTATTCCAAATGTTTAATCCGGTCTCTGACGATTCTCATTTCGCCGCTCATTGTCGGGAATTTGTTTTTGAGGTCGGTCAGCGCTTGTTTCGCTTGTTGTTCGGTCGCAAAGTCTCCAACCCTTAAACGCCAATATGGGGCTTTGTAGGTCAGGTATATTCCGAAGACTTCTTCGTCCATATTCAGTTCTTCAGCGATTTTGTTCGCCCTTGTTTTGGCTGTCAGTCGTTTGTTGCCCGTATATACTTGGATTCTGTATCCTGCTCTCATGACAATTTTCTTGGGCATGCCGAGTTCGTCATTTTTTTTGAGAGTGCTTCTGTCGGTATGTGTGGAGTCGCGTCGTGAGATAGCTTCAATTTCCGGGGATATCAAAATTTGTATTCTTCCGGCCGAATTTATACGGATGGAATCGGCTATATTTCTCAGGGGAGGCGTTTCCTGACTGTTTTGTGCCATTAGCGAGAGCGTTGCCATGACGGTGACTGCAGGTATGAATGCAAGTATTTTCTTCATAAATTTAAGTAAAAAGAAATAGACTACAAATGTAGTGAAAATTACTTACAAATGTAGTCTATTTGTGTTTTGAATGTCAAGCGTGACAGTTAAAACGCATCGACAATGCCCATGAATGATTCTGCTTCGAGAGCAGCACCACCAATCAGACCTCCGTCAACATTCGGCTTGGAGAAGATTTCTTTGGCGTTTGACGGCTTGCAGCTACCACCGTAAAGGATTGAAGTGTTTTCTGCCACTTCAGCACCGTATTTGTCAG
>USOC01000052.1 GCA_900556245.1 uncultured Prevotellaceae bacterium | reverse complement strand
GACAATAAGTTGAAAAGATAATCCGTAATTTGCAGATTCTAAATCAGAATAAGTTGGCACTAAAATCTGTAATGTTCATACCCGCCGACCAGCGACAATAATCAAACCGCACCTCTTAAGCCATACATCCTGCTCAAGAGGTGCGGTTCTATAAAATACCGTGACGAAAGAAACGCTCAGAACAAACCGCTACTCTCTGACATCCCGCACACAAAGATAACCGCCGAATCCGGTCAGCCCCTGACCCAAATCCTGCCCGGCATCCGTTGTCCAAAGCATTTGCATCTGCTTGCCCATGGTATTATACATATAGCCGTATTTAGCATACGAGGAATTTGAGAAATGCGTGCGGCAATGAAGGACATAACTGTCGTTTACAAACTGCCAGTTATGCCTTCCGTTCCAAGTTCTACCCTGACATTCATATTGGGTATGATGATAAGAAGCATCATCCATAGCGTAATCCAGCCGGTCGCCCATAGCCACAATCATCAATGCCAATTCCCGCTGATTGGGCAGACGCCACGTCGCATCACTGACAGCTGCTTCTCCATTTCCGCCATACATCGAGGCGATGGTTGTCACATCATATTTCGCTCTGGTCGCATCAGTCGTTTGCAACTGCATATACGACTCCGTTGTGGACCCCGGACCCAAGAAATGGCCGTCGCACGATGCGGAAGCGCTCTTCATATATGGCTGCAACGCCACCTGAAATTTACGATAAGGACGATTGACAACGCTTCTCTCATGATGCGGAGCCAACTCTCGATTACTGAATGCACGCAACGCACTGCCCGTCAAATACACCTCAATCGTTCGATCTGCAGGATTATAATCATAATATTTTCCGGCCTCTGTCAAATGGCTGTTGACAGTCGGCGTTGCGCCCAGATTTCTCACCGCACGGACATAACCTTTGTCTCCCGACGCTCCAACATCTCCAAAAGAACAGCCCTCTTCTGCCCAGATAACCCGATTCGACCCGTTCGTACTTGTATAAATCGGATAGTTACTTTTGGAACCCAAATGACTCAGCCCTGTCGTTGCATTCGGGTAGAGAGCCGCCATTGCAGGTAATGCAGGTTCGCCAATCCACAAACCCAGCATCTGGTCGCGTGCGGGTGTATACCAGCGAAGCTCATCGCCTGCAATATTGCCGTCTCCGTTAAAGTCACGATTGCGTGTCAGACATGCCAGATAAGCCGACCGGGTCTTTAAGCGCCCACCGCTTGCAACAAGTTTTGAATCGTCCGCATTGAGCAGGAAGCCGTTCTTCGCCCAATCCACGGCATCGGTCCTGTTAGAAATCTCCCCCAAAGTATTGCTTCTGCCATGCTTGACTTCCGACGTTTGGACGGCGGGCGAACCATAAGGCAACCGGTCTTCAGCCAAATCTCCTATTTCGTCAATAATCTCCACACCGAATTTGGTGACGGAAGTATTGTCCAAATCATAGAAACAGGCAATCGAATGCTGCTGAAGCACATAGACCGCTGAAGCAACGGCGCTCATGCCGTCCCTGCTGTAACTGATACTGCTCCCCAAACTGAATGTCCGGTCGTCCGCATTCACAAAATCGCTCAGCGCCACATGCGCCCGATCATTGACCGGATTACTCGCATAGTAGTATTCATCCACAAAACAGGTGTAATAATCGTTAGCCTCCGTATTTCGATAGGCATCATCCAAGGCGGCAAAAACATCCATTCTCGTTCCGCCTCCTTCATAGGGCGCAAGGACGCCTTTATCGCTCTGCTTCTTAAACTCAACCCATTGCAACAATTTTTTGAAGACTGTCATAGCCGCTTCATTACTGCCATACTCATTCGAATAGTCACCCTCCAGTTGCTGCGTCACAGGCGAATATTTACAATTGACACGACCAAAGGGAGTTTGCGCATAGATATAAACTCCATTCACCATATCCTCCCGCCTTAGTTTCATCTCCACTTGCTCATAGTGGGCATCCAATTGCAGACGCGCTCCTCCCTCAAACACAATGCCCTCAACCGACGGATTGCGTTCTTGCGGAGTTTGCCCGCCATCTCCTCTCACTTCCACAAAGATATCATTTACGCCATTCACCGTTACGGTATACTGATAATGATAGTCGCGATGCAGGCTGAACTCGCTCAGGCTTTTGCTGAAATCCCCAAGATGAATGAGGTATTTCGTATCTGCCGAAATGTTGTCCCCCTCAAAGCTGCCGACTATTTCCACATACGTTGAGTGTTTCGGCGCAAACTCGAAATCATAATGAGCTTCGTGACCTTCATGCGACAAATCTTCGTAGACATTGTTCCCGTTCTCGTCTTTTTTCACCCGGTCCCGATCGGCAAACACCCAGTCGGTTTTCACGCCTTCATACTCCCGGACATTTTCCGGAAGGTAGACGGTAAAGCTGTTGGGCGTCTGCTGGTCGAACGTGACAGTCTCTGTATCAATCGTATTCAGGTATTGTTGAAACTGCCACCCTTCCTCTGATGGCGCGATAAACTGCGCACAATGACAGAACCGATAGGACTTGGGAGTGAATTTCACGCCTTCCTTGCTTTTAAACTCCATCGAGACCTTACACATCAGCCGTTTCAGCACGAAAGAATTGTCCTCTGTAAACGGAATGCCCCGCCCCTGCAATATCTCATATTCCGTTCCGTCATTATCTTTCTTATAGGTAATGACTCCTTTTCCTTCGTCGTCTAATTTGATTCGACAGGCTCCGGTGCTGTTGTTCACAGTGCCGGCAAGCGGAAGAAAGCCATCGACCGTAAACATATTTCCATTCCACCGAGGAGTTACTTTGTCCAGAAAATCCTGACGATTCTCCAGTTTGCTGTCCCCTAAATCAGGGAAAAAATCGACAAACGAACCCGTAGCATTCCCTATCAGATAGATATACACATCGCCCAACGGCAGATAAAGCTTGAAATAGCCGCTCGTCTGGTCCGTCTCGTCAGGAATCCAGCCCCCCGTACTTCCTTCCAGCGATGTGAGCGGAGACTCGAAAAGCTGGAACGAAATGCGCTTGTCGTTGCGCGCATCTCCGCCATTGTTCTCATAGACAAAAACCATGATACCGGAGAGCTGGGAATCTTTTCCCGACTGATCCGTTTCCCTCGCCGAACGAGTCACAATCTGTGACGTGATGCCCCGGCCGAGACCAAACGGTATTTCAACCTCCACAATGGCATTCATATCGACGCCATGCGCTCCCTGCTGTTCCGCAAAAAAATCGTCGGAACAGCCTCCAAACACCAGCAAGAACAAAATGCCCGTTGCCATGCTTGCTATTTTCTGCAGCCTACTCATATTCTTTTATTAGTCCAGTCAGTTAAATTCAATTTCTCCTCCGCCAGTCTGCCACTCGCTAATCAGCCAGTGTGGTGTAATATCGATATGTCCATCCAATGTAACCACCGAATAAACACTGATTCGATCGTTCGCATCCACAGCGGGCATCGACAGATAGAACACCTCTCCCTTATGCAGTTCTGCCCCGCTCTGTCCCGCTCCATGCTGGTGAACAAGAATCTTCAGATAATATCCGTCACCTTCCGGCCTCGCTGCCGTCACGGCCGGTTTTTCCCCAATCCGGTTGGAGTTGGCAAAAAGATAAAATGACTTTTCAGGCATTAAGTCATATTGGGGATTGCCAGGATCGTTGACATCCGCCTCTATCTTGTTTATGTCTAGTTTCACGAAATTTGCTTCATGCTCCGATTCTCCATAAGTTTCAGGTTCTTCAGGCCATCCGCTGCCAAGAATGACACGGCCATTCAGCTGATGGACATAGGAGTCGTTATAGAATGAATTGCTTTCCCAACCGGCAGGACGGGTTGCGACCGTTGCTTCGCGACGATCGATTTCGCCTCTGTAAATGTCGCGGGGGAACAGATAGCCGAACTTAGGCTCATTGTAGAGGCAAAGGCCGCGTCCCATATAGCATTCTCCCACGCCGGACATAGAAAAGTACAGTTTCATCTTTGCGACCGAACGGGTGAGAGAAATATTCACGCTACTGTTCGAAACCACATGCTGAATACGCAATCCAGTCATCGGCAGATACGGACTATGATAGATTTTTCCCGTCTCGTCTTTTCCCCCAATGTCTCCACCCTCAATATACTCTGCTTCAGGCAGTCCGGAAAAAGTCAGGGACTGCAAAATTTCAGGAGATATTTGCCGTCCGAGGTCTTTAAGATTGACTTCCGTACCGTCAGTCGGGCCGGGCAGCGCATAAATCTCCGCATTTTCCTTCTTTAATTCGCCGACCGTTGCCTCATTGGCAATGGCAAAGAATGAAAGATTTCCCGCAGGAAGTTTCATGACCAGTGTTGACTCAGTCTGTGAAATGCCCGAATAATCACCAAACGTGTAGCCTACGAGTTCGCTGTTGTCTTTGAACACATAGATACGAAGAGTCCGGATTTCAGACTCTCTTTGCTCCGTAGGATTCTCCGTTTCAGATTCATTAGCCCGAGTTCGGACAGTAATTCGAACCGATTTCACATCCCCGCCTGCGTCTCCTCCAATCCCGTCTTCAGAACAAGCCCACAAGAAGAGCGGACATACGAGAGCCAGCATATAGCGTACAATTTTTACGGACAGGTGATTTTCTTTCATCGTGCGATTGTTTTTAGTTTATAAATCGGCGTCCACCCGCTGGTCGTTCCAGTCAAGCACATCCACTTTGAGCGTAATGTCCGTCGCCGGAAGTGGAATTGTTGCCGTATATTGATAGCTTTTCCCTTGCTCCCAGCGGGCAAGCCCCGCTTGCGACAAAGGGACGGTGACTGTTCTCGACATCCCGTTTTCTGCATAGGTCCACGTCATGGAAAAAGTCACCGGATCTGTTACGCTCTGCGGGATTAACAACAATTCGCCGCCCAACAAATCAAACGTATGCCCTTTTTCCAGCAAAATTTGTTCAAGCTCTTGGAAAGGCGTATCATTTTGTGACCCATGGGTCAGGTTGCTCCATACCGAGGCGGCATCAGGCCGCGTCGTGAAATCGCCCTTATACGCCAAGCCCCAGAGCCGGACATCCGTAATGGTCACATTCGCATCGGTGGCTATCACGAATTTCACGCGCGACAAACGGTGACTGAAAGTCAGCGGTACCGGGTTGGGTGTTTCTCCTTCATTATAGCCTAAACCCGCCACGCTTGCTGTCATCAGGTCGATGGCGGCGGCTCCCCGATTGAGCGACGTGTCAAACCCTTTCACGACAATGACGCCTGTTTCCGCACACGACACATCAGCCAGGCCATGCGGATGAACAGCATCGAAACGATGCAGCTTCCCCGGCACCCAATAACGGACTCCGGCATAATGCCCCTGCGGCGAGACTGCGACTCCGTCGAAAAGATTGTTCAGGCCGTCGACGCCCCCCCAAACTAAAAAATTTTCCATCCCGGTCTTGTCCGGTTCCACTGCCGCGCGCGTTATGGCTGAGCCGAAAGAAATCGGAGTAGGCTCTTCCAGGTTTTCTTCATCGGTCGACACGCAACCGCCTGTCGCCAGACTTCCCGACAACAGGACTATCGACAATATGTTCTGTTTCCTTATCATCCGTGGTTTGTTTTCTTGAATAGTGACTATAAGGGGACATTCAACCCCTTATAGCCTGATACGGCACGATTATTGCGCCTCTGTGTCATTTGCATTTTCCCAGCCGCCGACAGTCGGGTTAAATTCGATTTTCTTCAACTCGCTGTTGATTTTCTCGGCAGTGATTTCCGCAGTGTAGTTGTAACGGTAACCCGGCATCCATGTATTTACTGCGCTTGTTCCTCCGGCAATGTTATCTGCCACGGCCAACGTTGCCGTAAATTCCTTGGTCTTGGTTTCAAGACCTGCCCCCGACATGGTAGCTGTGAATGTCACGCTGATGGCGTCGGTTCCCGCCTGCGGGATAACCAGCTTGCTGTTGCAGAAAGCCTTGCCTTCTTCGTTTGCGATGTCATCGATAGCCTCGAAGATGTAATCGCCTTTGGTGTCGCCTGTCCACACGGCGCCGGCTTGCGAGTAGTTGCAATCAGCTGTCTGAACAGCGTTAAACTTGATATTGCTGATGGCAATTGTATAGTCCGCCGCTTCCGGTGTTGTGAATATGAACTTCACCTGTGAAAGCAAGTGCTTGAACGGCAAGTCGACTTTTGCCTGGCTGGTCACATTGTCTCCTGTCACAATTTCTGCTGAGACAGCGGCTATCAAATCTTTTGCATCATTCGGAGTGTACGACGTAAACTTGAGCGACTTGCTCTCCAAATCATAAGAGACGTTGTCCAACTTTCCGTCTTCGCCGTCTGCATAAGCCGCAAAATTGTAAGTCTTGCTTACTTCCCAATACTTGACCACCGTGTTCCGCTCATTCACAAACACATCTGCTTCACCCGCCTTGCCAAACACATAGAAATTGTTGATTCCTGACAACTCGTTGACAGATCTTGTGTTGTTGTTCACAAACTGGTCAAAACGAATGGCTCTGTTCGATGCCACTTCCGTCACTTCTTCATTCGAACAGCTTGCAAGTGCCACCATAGACACTCCAAGCATTAAAATACTTTTCTTCATAACTTTTTAAAATTGGAAATTAACAATATGTTGTAATGTCATTTAATCTATCGGTAAAGGAATATCTATAAAATCGCCCCAGCCGTCCACTTCCGGATTGAATCCGCCACTGCCTTCCATACCTTCTTCATCGGAAATCTCTATGTCTTTTACCACGATGACCCCACCGCGTGGCTGTCCCGCCAACTGGTCGGTCACATCAAATTCAAAGTTCTTGAACTTGCCGTTGGTCAAACGCACTTCCAGGTTAAGCGTATAGCGCTGGTTGGCGCGACCGTAATGGTCTCCCGGAAAGTCGGGGACTCCAAACGTCCTGACTCGGGCTTCCGCTCCGTATGGTTCTACACTGCATTCATACAGGATTGTAGCCGCCTCCGATCCCGTATGGCCGTCTTTCAGATAGACGCTCTCCGCCATTCCCGCCAACGCCCCGCGCGCCAAGGCGACATATTGAAGGCCTTTGCCGAATTCGTAACGGATCAGATAGGTGTAGACCAAGGGCTTCATCTTAATGGAAAACGCAACCGGATCAGCGGTACGCTCTGCAAGATAATTTTCCTCATAATGTCCGTAAAGCATGTCCGGCTGGTTCATCGTTCGCTCCGCCGCATGCGGCTTGGTGAAATTGCCGCGACTGACGGTACGGGTAGTTGCCGTCGCCGATGCCGATGCCGTCAAATGATTAAACACAATGTATTCGGTATCATTGTTATGGAACAACAGCGATGCCAAACCTTCCTGCATCGACAGACGCCCGCCTTCCGCCGGAATGTTGCTTTCGGAATAACGCCCGGACGACCGGTAGTCCAGCATGCGGACTCCCTTTGCAATACCCGGCCGCAAATCGGCGTAGCCGCATCCCCATCCGGCATTCCATT
>USOC01000051.1 GCA_900556245.1 uncultured Prevotellaceae bacterium | reverse complement strand
TTCGATAAGGCTATAGTGATCCCGGAGCGGTTCGAACGCTCGACCCACAGCTTAGAAGGCTGTTGCTCTATCCAGCTGAGCTACTGGACCATCTGCATAAAGCGTTGCAAAGGTAGGTCAATCTATCGAATTTTGCAAATCTTCAACTGACTTTTTTATTATAAAAACTGGGAAGCAAACCATCTCAGCTTCCAAAACGTTTAATTCTCAGAATCTTCACCTTCAATATTTGTGAACAGAAACGATATAAAAATGGTTATCTATTAAAATGACAAACTTAAAAATACGACTATGAACGAAAATTTCAAAACAATCATCTCGTCTGCCAAGCCTACATTGGTTGATTTCTACGCCTCATGGTGCGGTCCCTGCCAACGAATGCATCCCATATTGGAAGAGGTCAAAGCTAAAGTCGGTGACAAAGCAACGATTCTCAAAGTGGATGTCGACAAAAATCAAGCGTTGGCAGCAGAATTTCATGTGCAATCTGTCCCAACTCTGATCATATTCAAAAATGGAGAAATCCGTTGGCGCCAAGTCGGCTTACAGCGTCCTTCCGTGCTTGAATCGGCCATTGCCTCTGTAGAAGATGCCGAATAATCACAGACTGCCAAGAACTGTACGAATCTTTTCGTAAGTCGTTATTTTTGTTGGAACGAGAGGAAGCCTCAACTCATTCTCTATCATCCCCTTGGCGTGAAGCAAGCACTTCACTCCCGCCGGATTTCCATCGACGAAAAGAAGACCGAACAAATCAGTGAAACGATGATGTATCGTCAGAGCCCTTTGGAAGTCCCCTTCAAGAGCCAGTCGCACCATCCTGCTGAATTCCTTCGGAAACGCATTTGCAATGACTGAAATCACGCCTACAGCCCCTAAGGTGATCAAGGGAAAGGTTATACCGTCATCTCCGGAAATCACCATAAAGTCTTCAGGCTTATGCTTGATGATATCGTCCATTTGGGTAATGTTTCCCGAAGCCTCTTTCACTCCAATGATATTCTCAAAATTCCGGGCTAATCGCAAGGTCGTCTCTGCCGACATATTCACACCGGTACGTCCGGGGACGTTATAGAGTATCACGGGCAAAGGTGACGCTTCTGCAATTGACTTGTAATGCTGATAAATACCCTCTTGCGACGGTTTGTTATAGAAGGGTACGACAGACAAAATCGCAGTAAAATCACGCAGGTCGTGGTTTTTTAAATACTCTACCACCCCCATCGTATTATTTCCTCCGACTCCAAGCACCATCGGAATACGCCCCCTGACACGTTCCGCCACAAAAGCCTTGACATTTTCACGCTCCTTTTCGGACAAAGTCGGTGTCTCAGCTGTCGTGCCAAGCACAACCAAATAATCCGCTTTATTTTGAATGATATATTCAAGCAGCCGGGCAAGTGCCGGATAATCAATCGACTTATCTTTCTTAAAGGGAGTTATGAGCGCAACACCCACTCCCTTCAGACTCATATATTTTGACATAAATTTTTCCTTTTATTCCATTCCATCCTCAAAGGCTGTCAGAAAAGACGCAACCGGGAAGACGACGACAATTATAGCCAGACGCCATCACTTCTCCGTATGCTCCGGCAGAACGAAGCGCCAGATAGTCCCCTCGTCTGACAAGCGGCAGACGCTCATCCTTGCCGAAACAATCCGAAGACTCGCAAATTGGTCCAACTACATCATAAACATCGTCAACCACCGACTCTGATGAAATGTTTTGAATTAAATGATGGGCCTGATAGAGCGCAGGACGCAACAAATCGGTCATTCCCCCGTCCACAATGGCAAACTTTTTCGTTTGCCCTTCTTTGACGTACACAACCCTTGTTATCAACGACCCGCACTGTCCCACGATGGAACGCCCCGGCTCCACATGGAGTTCTTGCCCTTCGCGCAAATGAAGCCCATTCCGGAATACGTTGAAATAGGTTTCAAAATCAGGGACAGGATGCTCATCAGGACAATCGTAGTCAATTCCAAGACCTCCTCCCACATCAACAATCGTAATAATCGCACCAAGCGACGCCATACGGTCGAGTACTTCATTGATCTTTTCACAAAGCGCCACAAACGGACCTTGCTCCACAATCTGCGAACCTATATGAAAATGCACCCCACAAAGATCTATATTCTCCAAAGAAAGGGCTGTCCTGACAAAATCGTCAAGCATGTCAAGACCAATACCGAATTTATTTTCACTAAGTCCCGTTGTTATATATTGATGAGTATGAGCATCAACGTTTGGATTGATACGCACTGCCACCCTGGCCATCACCTGTTTTTTTCCCGCCAGTTCATTTATGTTCAACAATTCCGGCAACGACTCTACATTGAAACAGCGAATATTCGCATCAAGTGCAAGATTAATTTCACAATCTGTCTTTCCCACACCGGCAAACATAATCTGTTCTCCCTCAAATCCCGCAGACAAAGCTGCCGAAATTTCACCTCCGCTGACACAATCGACTCCCAATCCGGAGACTTTCACCATCGAAAGTATTCGAGGATTCGCATTGGCTTTCACCGCAAAATGCACGTGATATACATCCATTTGAGAAAGTGTGGAAACCAGCCCCAACGTTTCGCCAAGCAAATCCGTATCATAGTAATAAAACGGAGTCTCAAATTTTGCAAACTCCGCCACTGGAAAAACTGTCATATATTCTTTCCGAAATTAACGTCAAAACAACTCTTTGCTAAGTTTTCTCAAAGCCTTCACTTTGTCATCCTTATGCACAAGTACGGAGATGTTATAGTTGCTTCCCCCATAGGAAATCATCCTGACCGGAATATCCGCCAGAGCCGAAACGACTTTAGATTCCAAGCCACAGTTCTGCCACTCAAGATTGCCGACAACACAGATAATCACCATATCGCTATCAACTGTAACAGTCCCGAATTTCCTCAAATCGTCAAGAATGCAATCCAGATTTTTCTCATTGTCGATAGTGACAGACACACCGACCTCCGACGTCACAATCATATCGATGGGAGTCTTGTGCGCCTCAAAAATCTCAAAGACCTTACGCAAGAAGCCGTAGGCAAGCAGCATCCTACCCGACTTTATCTTTATCGCCGTGATATTATCTTTTGCCGCAATGGCTTTAATCGCACAATCAACAGAGGAACTGCCAATCAGCGTTCCCTTCGCTTCCGGGTCAAGCGTGCTCAACACTCTGACCGGTATATTGTTGAGTTTTGCCGGTTGGATACAGGTCGGGTGCAAAATTTTCGCACCAAAATAAGCAAGTTCAGCGGCCTCTTCAAAATTGAGTTTTTCGACAGGCTTCGTCCCTTCGACAAATCGAGGGTCATTATTGTGCATTCCATCGATGTCTGTCCAGATTTCAATTTCCTCGGCATTGATGGCGGCTCCAACAAGCGACGCCGAATAATCACTTCCTCCACGCTGAAGATTGTCGATTTCGCCATAAGCATTCCGACAGATATAACCCTGCGTGATATAAAGGTCGGCATCAGGATGCTTATCTAACAAGTTCACCAGGCGCTGCTTGATAAATTGCGTTTCCGGCTCAGCATTCTTGTCCGTTTTCATGTAATCCAGAGCCGGAATAAGCACACTCTGCACTCCGCATTCATGAAGATAGAGATCCATCATAATTGTCGACATGATTTCTCCCTGAGCCAAGATTTCCTTTTCCTCAAAAAGAGTGAAAATATCCTTTGTGAACGAACGTATATAATTGAAACAAGCCTTAATTTCTCTCAATGCCTCTTCCTTCGTCCCTTCCAGACGATAGAGTTCATCAATTGTCTGAAAGTACTTCTTTTCGAGCATATTAATCGTTTCCTTTGCTCCGTCGGCATTACGCTTATATAAATAATCTGAAATTTCCACCAGCGTATTGGTCGTACCAGCCATAGCCGACAGAACAACTATATTCTTTCCTTTTGCGGAAACAATTTCCGCTACATTTTTAATTCGATCGGCCGACCCGACAGAGGTCCCGCCAAATTTAAGTACTTTCATTTTTTTATTATGCTATAATTATATGCTTGTAGTTTACAGAACAACACTGACAACGATATCAATCATTTCTTATGCCTCGACAATCCGCTTATCCTCACAGCGAATCACCCGGGCAGGAAACTGCTCTGTCAGTTGTATATTATGCGTCGCCATAATTATCGCCGTACCTTCACGGCTGATTGTATGCAACAGATTCATAATTTGGCAGCCCGTCTCATTGTCGAGATTACCTGTCGGCTCATCGGCAAGAATCAATTTCGGACGATTGAGCAACGCCCTCGCAATTGCTATGCGCTGCTGTTCTCCCCCAGACAGCTCATGGGGCATCTTATAGGATTTATTCGACATTCCAACCTCTTTGAGCACCTGAGCAATACGCTCGTCAATATCTGCCTTGTTTTTCCATCCGGTAGCTTTCAACACAAAAAGCAAATTATCATAGACCGACCGGTCGGAAAGAAGTTGAAAATCCTGAAACACAATGCCTATCTGACGACGTAGCATCGGGATATCCTTGCGCTTGATTCGCATCAAATCGTAGTCGAAAATACGGGCTTCTCCTGTCTCTATCGGAATCTCGGCGTACATGGTCTTCATCAGACTGCTTTTACCGCTCCCCACTCGACCAATCAGATAGACAAACTGACCTTCCTCCAATGAAAAGTCTACATTCTTAAGCACCAAAAGCTCCTTACGGAACACCTCCACATGCCTATATTCTATTATTTTTGCCATAACCAGACTTGTCAAACCTCTTTTAAGAATTCATAATATCGGCTGAATAGCAAGATTTTCATCCATTCTTCAGAACGAATTGATTGCGATGCAAAGATAGCGAAAGACGAGTGCAACACCAAGCCAAAAGCCTGCTTTTGAGTACAGGTATTGCCAAGCCGCATCTTATCTTATACAAAGATAGTCATTGTTTACGATTATCAGCATCAAACTCGATATGAATTCATTCTCAAGTATCCCAAATTACATAAAAAGCACATCACAAGCCACAGCAAAATGACACATGCTATAAAAAGCCCACAAATGTCAGCCGTCAACTTAGATACACGACTCCTTCCTTCAAAGAAAAGGAAAACAACGACGGAAGGACAACCGTCTGTGGCTGTCCTTCCGTCGTTGTTTTGAGGATTGGGGTATTATTTCTCCCGAAATTATTTCTTGAGACGATTTCCGTAACGGCTCATAAACTTATCAACACGGCCGGCAGTGTCTACCAACTTCTGCTTACCTGTGAAGAACGGGTGGGACGAACTTGTGATTTCAAGCTTCACAAGAGGATAAGTAACGCCGTCAAGTTCGATTGTTTCTTTTGCCGCAACAGTAGAACGAGTGATAAATGTTTCGCCGTTCGACATATCTTTGAAAACAACCTCACGATAATTTGAAGGATGAATGTCTTTTTTCATTTCTATATCTTTTTAATGATTACAATCTTTATCGCCGCCGGTAATGCGACTTTTGTAATGGCGTGCAAATGTACGCATATTTTTTTAATTCACAAAGTCATATTTCCATTTTTTATAATTCCGAAGAGTTTTTCATCGGATTTAGAACTGAAACATCAGTCTGCATTGCACAACATTGACATTATCCTGACGCAAATGGCAATACGAATAGCTCAACAGCACCTTTGCATATTTGTTGAATGCATAGTTGATGCCTGCCGTTGCAGAATGAAGCACATCTCCCTGGCGTGAAGTCTCTGAAGGAACAGGACCCGCAGGCAAAACATTGTCCAAATCCAGAAAACTGTAGCGAGCCACCACTTCCAAAGCCTGCTTGCTTGCGCCTTTGACAACGCCATCAGCATCACTGTATGCATAATTACCACCAAGGATTCGATAACCCGCCTCAAAATAAGCGCCGTGAAACGTATCGCTCGAGAGCGGATTTGCCGCTTTCCATGCGTCAATAGTAGGATAAGCGTCCGGCTTTGCAAGTTGTGCAGCGAAAAGAGCTGCGTCATCGCGACGTTTCGCTACGTGCCGGTACATATACTCCCCCCTGGCAAAAAGCCGCTTCTGAATCAACAGCAATTCCCCGCTAAGATAATAGTCATGCCTTGCCCAAGGCATTTCAACCGATAAAAAAGCTTTAGTCGGATCTGTATAGGTTTCCAGAGAAGTCGACAGATTAAGTCCGGTGCGAACGACATTGTCAATCTTCGAACCTGTACCGATTTCGGCATACCGGCCTGCGATACCTACGTGTAAAACCGAGCCTTCCCGATTGAAAGGACGCCAAATCCATCGTCCGCCTACTGCCACTCCTTGAAAACCTGAAACCTGGTCATTATATTTATTTTCCGCAAATACTCCCTGACTGGCTAAAAATGCCCTGTTGTGGAAAATATAGTTGACACCCAATTCTCGTCCGGGGGCAAGAGCATTCACAGGCGCAGCACGGGAAATAAAATGAAGACTGCCCCGACTCGTATTATTGGCCATCGTTGCCGGATTATTGAAATACCCGGCTTTCACCAAATGACGGCCACGTGTTCGGGAGAAAGCATACTGAAGAAAAATATTCTTTTGGCTGAATTTCCCTCTTGAGAAATCGAAATCAGCATAAAAATACCAGTTACGGTAGGTCATCGAGGTTCGGATACGCGCATCGGTTATAGCGGCTCCCGAATTGATTTGCTGCTCGCCTCCGTGTCCATAGTAGGCGGCGTCTGCCATAAAGCGCGCGCCAATGGTGAATTGCAAATCTTCTTTCTTATTCTCGATATTAACAGCCGGACGACTGTCGAAATCCTGTGCAAAAGCTCCTGTCCATACGGACAGAAAAAGAATTAAAATGCCTGTCTTTCTATTCATCTTACTTTCTATTTATAAAGCAAGGTATGCGTATCACTACGCATACCTGCAAACCTAATCTCGTAAAAAAATCAAGAAAAATTTATATAAGCCCTTTATTTGATTTTTTCATAGATATAAACCTCATGAATTTCCTTTGTATATCCTTCTTCCGCAAACGGACCTTGAGACATACCAAGGATAATCTGAGTACCACGGTTGTTCAGCACAAGAAGTTCGTCGGTAACAGGGTCGATGCAAAGACCTTCGATTTCACCTGCACGACGGAAATCAGACATTTCGCGGAACAATTCCAAACGGCCGCCCATAGCGCCTGCAGCAATCTTACCTGTGCGAAGCACCGGTTTGCCGGCCTTGTCAAGCTTAACGCTGAAAGGAGTGTCTCTAACGACTTCAGTACCGTCTTTCAGACCTGTATAAGGAACAGCTGTGATATCTGCAATGTAGATGTTGTCTGCAATGTGGAATGTAGATTCACCATCATCAGCGGCAAACAGCATCTTGCCGTCAGCGATGAAGATACCTTGACACCAGTAAGGCATCGGACGGCACTGCATCTTGGTATAATACTTGCCTGTTTCAAGGCTGTAGCAGTATACATAACGGCTGTCAACCCAGTCTGACATCCAAATCATATTCTTCTCTCTGTCGACTGCCAAAC
>USOC01000050.1 GCA_900556245.1 uncultured Prevotellaceae bacterium | reverse complement strand
GGACCAAATCATTGTTGGTCAGAAACATTTGGTTGAATCACTGCTTATCGGATTACTTTCCGATGGTCACGTTCTTTTGGAAGGTGTACCTGGCTTGGCAAAAACTTTGGCTATTAAAACACTCGCTTCTCTGATCGACGCGAAATATAGCCGTATCCAGTTCACACCGGATTTATTGCCTGCCGACGTTATAGGAACAATGGTTTACAGTCAGAAAGATGAATCTTTTAAGGTACAAAGAGGCCCGATTTTCGCCAACTTTGTACTGGCTGATGAAATAAACCGTGCTCCGGCCAAAGTACAGAGTGCTTTGTTGGAAGCCATGCAGGAATGTCAGGTTACTATTGGTAAAGAGACATTTGTATTACCAGAACCTTTCCTTGTATTAGCGACTCAAAATCCGATTGAACAAGAAGGAACTTATCCTCTTCCTGAAGCACAGGTCGACCGTTTCATGCTGAAAGTGGTCATCGACTACCCGAAGTTGGAAGAAGAGAAGTTGATTATCCGCCAAAATATCAATGGAGAAAAGTTCAATGTGAAACCGATTCTAAAAGCTGATGAAATTATTGAAGCACGCAAGGTCGTTCGTCAGGTATATTTGGATGAGAAAATAGAACGTTATATCGTAGATATTGTATTCGCTACCCGTTTCCCGGAAAAATATGATCTCAAAGAATTAAAAGATATGATCGGATTTGGTGGTTCGCCCCGTGCTTCTATCAATCTGGCTTTGGCTGCCCGTACATATGCTTTCATCAAGCGTCGTGGTTATGTAATTCCGGAAGATGTACGTGCTGTTGCACATGATGTTCTTCGTCATCGTATCGGATTGACGTACGAAGCGGAAGCTAACAATATGACTTCGGACGAAATCATCAGTAAGATTCTGAATAAGGTTGAAGTGCCCTGATTCGTAGTTATAATACAGTCAATAAGTAGTCATAGTGTTATGCTTGACTACTTTAGCTACTTACTACTTAACTACTGTATAAATGGAAACAAGTGAAATACTAAAAAAAGTTCGTCAGATTGAAATTAAGACACGGGGATTGTCTAACAATATCTTTGCAGGCCAGTATCACTCGGCTTTCAAGGGTAGGGGTATGTCGTTCTCCGAAGTCCGGGAATATCAGTTTGGCGATGATATCCGTGACATTGACTGGAATGTGACAGCGCGGAACAATCGTCCGTATGTGAAGGTGTTTGAGGAGGAACGAGAATTAACGGTACTTTTGCTTGTCGATGTTTCGAACAGTGGCAAATTCGGTGCTGTAGGGTCGATTAAGCGAGAGTTTATCTCAGAGGTGGCCGCAACACTTGCCTTCTCCGCCATACAAAACAAAGATAAGGTAGGGGTGATTTTCTTTTCCAATAAAGTTGAGAAATTTATTCCGCCACAAAAAGGTCGCAAACACATTTTGCTGATAATCCGTGAACTTCTTGGATTCCAACCAGAAGAAAGCGGGACAGACATAGAGTTTGCGCTTCGTTTCTTGACAGA
Source organism: uncultured Prevotellaceae bacterium (assembly GCA_900556245.1). GTDB lineage: Bacteria > Bacteroidota > Bacteroidia > Bacteroidales > Muribaculaceae > Limisoma. The sequence goes on along the minus strand of USOC01000050.1, from coordinate 6,032 downwards.
TGCAGTGAAGAAGCGTTGTACGACGTTTTTGATTTCGGATTTTATTGATGTGCACGACTATACACAGGCTATGACAATCTGTGGAAGGAAGCATGATTTGACAGCCATACAGGTCTATGACAAACGAGAGGCAGCGTTGCCTAAAATTGGTTTGGTCAAATTGCTGGATTCTGAAACCGGCAGATCTAAATGGGTAAATACAAGTTCGAAGAAAGTAAGGAGCCTGTACAGTAAATGGTGGTACGAACACCAGCTTCAAATGATTGAACGGTTTGTCAAGTGTAAGGTGAATCATACTTCTGTCGCGACCGACGAAGATTATGTCAAGGCATTGCTGCCTATGTTTAGAATGAGAGGAGTTAGATGACGGTTATGAGATCAAGCATAAAGAAAATAATGATGTCGCTTTTCGGAATCGCTGTTTGGTCGGCTGTTACCGCAGGATCGGTGACTGTGGTCGCAAAAATCGATTCGGCAACGATGGTCATGGGTAATAAGACGTCAGTTCGTGTGACCGTCGTAAAAGACAAGGCGATGAATGGTGAGTTGATTTTGCCTGCCGATTCATTGGTGAAAGACGTGGAGAGAGCAGGCGAACTGGTCAAAAGTACTTCTGACATAGGTAACGGCAGAGAGCAGGTGGATTATATCGTCCCTGTACAGGTCTTTGATCCGGGAGTTTATTCGATTCCCGGATTGAAATATGTCAGCGGATCAGATACGACAGTTTCCAACAAGCTGTCGATTAAGGTGCTTGATGTAGACGTCAGTGAATTGGAAAAAAATGGTCTTTATGACTATAAGGAATTGGAGCAACCGCACTCGAAGTTTTGGGATTTTCTTCCAGAAGCAGAAGATTTGGTGTGGCTTTGGTGGACTTTGGGAGGATTGGCGCTGATTGGTCTATGTTTTCTGGGCTGGTATATGTACAGACGGTGGAAAGCCGGACAGCCAGTGTTGCCGTTTATCCCTCAAAAACCGTTGTTGCCACCTTATGAAGAGGCAATCAAGGCTTTGGCGGAATTGCGTAAACTTAATTTGTGGGAACGAGGAGACAGTAAGGCCTATTACACACAGCTGTCTGATATTGTCAGGCGTTTTATTTCGCGACAGTTTAATGTGCCTGCGATGGAGATGACTTCCGGCCAGATTCTTAAGACTACAGCTTCTTTGGAACAAATTCAAGCGCAAGACAGTTTGTCGGGTTTGCTTGAAACGGCAGACTTTGTGAAGTTTGCCAAGATGAGTCCGCAGTCTGAAGAAAACGAGCGTTCGTTTATGCAGGCGAAGACTTTCGTTGAATCGAACAAGCCAATCGAACAAGCTGAAGAGGCTGGGAAGTCGGACATTTCTCATGGTCCGATTTCAGCAGTCGATTCTTCTGAGAGGAAGGAAAAAATAGAAGAGAATAAAGAATAAGATTATATAGATTATATGGAATTTGCAAGACCCCATTTGTTTTGGCTTTTTCTGATATATATTCCGCTGATAGCTTGGTATCTCTTTAAGCTGCGGAAGATTGACCCGGCTGTTCACGTTTCGAGCTTGAAATCAGTCGAAACGTTGCCCACATCCTATCGGGTGTATCTTCGGCACGGACTGTTTGCACTTCGTCTCTTGGCGATAGGTTGTGTAATTGTTATACTGTTTCGTCCACAGGTACACAACAAGTGGGAAACATCGTCTGTTGAGGGAACGGATATTATATTAGCCATAGATATGTCAACAAGTATGCTTGCCCAAGACTTTCAGCCAGACCGCTTTGAAGCGGCCAAGCAAGTTGCTGCAGAATTTATTCAAGGACGAGCATCGGACAATATTGGAATTGTTGTTTTTTCCGGCGAAAGTTTCACCCAAACGCCGATGACCAACGATAAGGCCGTGTTGCTCAGTTCAGTGAATAATCTTCAGATGGGTTTGCTTGAAGACGGAACCGCAATTGGCGATGGTTTGGCAACATCTGTCAATCGGATTATCAAAGGAAAGGCTAAGTCGAAAAGAAATATTTTGCTGACTGATGGGTCTAATAATACGGGGCTTGTAGCCCCGGAGACAGCGGCAGATATAGCCGCTGAGAAAAAGGTACGTGTCTATACGATTGGTGTCGGATCGAACGGTAGTGCAAAATCTCCGATAGGTTACAATTTCTACGGAGAGATGGAATATGACTATGTAAAGGTATCGATTGACGAACCGACATTGAAATCGATAGCAGAAAAAACCGGAGGACGATATTATAGAGCAACAGACAACAGAACTTTACGCAATATTTTTTCGGAGATTGATTCTTTGGAAAAGACACAGTTTGACGTTCAGAAGTATCGCAACGTAGAGGATAATTATATGCCATGGGCTTGGTTGCTGCTCTTGCTGGTCGGATTGGAAATTGTATTAAGAAATACGGTAATGCGTAGTATCCCTTAATTTAGAAAATATGTTTAGTTTCGGAAATCCTATATTTTTGGTTCTGCTTGCTGCAATCCCGTTGCTGTTGGGATTGTTTGTATTGACACGCAGGGCGCGGGAAAAGAAATTGAAAAAGTTCGGCAAACCGGTTGTATTGCAGATGCCGGATGCGTCGAAATATACACCTTGGATAAAAATCACACTTCAGTTGTTGGCGGTAGCTTTGATTGTTGTTGTGCTGGCGCGTCCGAGGGCAAAAGGCAAATCATTCGACAGCACTGTTACTGTACAAGGGTCAGAGGTGACGATAGCCCTTGACATTTCAAACTCGATGTTGGCTTCATCCACTGAAAATACGGACGGAATCAGTCGTCTGAAGCGTTCGAAATTTTTGGTAGAAAAGCTGATAGACCGTTTGGAGAACGACAAGGTCGGTCTTGTGGTTTTTGCGGGGGATGCTTATTTGCAGATGCCTTTGACAACAGACTTTGGATCTGCAAAACTGTTTCTTAACAGTTTGTCTCCTTCAATGATTTCCAATCAAGGGACAGCAATAGGTTCGGCCATCGATTTATCGATGACAGCCTTTTCATCCAATCCTAAATGTCAGAAAACCATTGTCCTTATAACCGATGGTGAAAATCACGAAGATGATGCAGTCGGTGCAGCCTCTGCGGCAAAAGAAAAGGGTGTTGAGATAGATGTTGTCGGGGTAGGGACAGCTAAGGCTATGGCTATACCAATGGGTGACGGAACTTTTTTGAAAGATGGTCAGGGCCAGATAGCCATGACTTCGTTTAACGAGTCTGCGGCTATGAAAGTGGCTCAAGAAGGAGGAGGTGTCTATGTGCAAGCGAGCAATTCTAACGCTGTCGACATCCTTGATGACCAAATTCGGAAGGCAAAGAAATCGAATATGCAAAAGAAGGTATTTTCACCGAGTGAAGAGCAATTCCCTGCTTTTGCATGGATAATTTTGGCGGTTCTAATCATAGATGTTTTAATTACCGACAAGAAAATCTCATGGCTTATAAATACGAATTTTTTCGGAAAATGAATTAGTGTATGAAATCAGCAATCAGATATATCGTGTTATTTGTTCTTACAATGTCGGTAATACCGATGTTTGGACAAGCGACCAAGAAAGAACGTAATCTTATCAAGAAAGGCAATGAATATTATCAGGCTGAAAAATATTCTGAGGCAGAAAACTGTTATAAGAAAGTGCTTGAAGTCAATCCTCATTCGTCGATTGCTAAATTTAATCTGGCAACCACGTTATTGCGTTTGCGCAGTGCAGACGCTACTCCGCAAGATAGCGTATTGGAGAAGCGTGCGGAAGACTTGCTTGCCAGTGTGACACGCGATGATGCGGCATCAAACTGTTTAAAGGAAAAGGCCCATTACGATTTGGGCCGATTCTCCTATGAGCGTGAAGATTTTCAGCAGAGTGTCGACCAGTTCAAACAGGCGTTGAGAATAGATCCAAAGGATGAGTATGCGCGTAAGAATCTCCGAATGGCTCAGAAACAACTGCAGAATCAGAACAATCAAAACAAACAGGATAATAAAAACGACGATAAGAAAGACAAGAAGGATAAGCAGGACCAAGATAATCAGCCACAGAACAATTCTCCGCAAAACCAACCTAAGCAGGAACCTCCAAAGCAGAAAAACGTCAATTCGGAAAACATTTTGAAGGCAATGCAAAATGAGGAGAAAAATACTCGCGACAAAGTGAACAAGCGGAAAGAGGAGTTGATGCAAGGTCGTCCGCGCAGCAACAAGCCATGGTAAAACTTAAGAAAGAGTAATGAAAAATCTACGAATATATACCAGTTTTTTGCTACTGCTACTGACGGTTGTCGTGGCACAGCCTGCTGCCTTCCGAGTACAGGTCCCGGCACAAGTAGTGGAGGGGCAGAAGTTCTCTGTAACATTTCTGCTAGAAAACGCAGCGGGTTCGCCCTCAGGAAAACCGGAAGTGGGGCAGCTGGCTAATTGCAAGCAACTGTTTGGTCCGGCTGTGTCTCAATCAAGTTCCTACTCGAACATTAATGGTCGCGAATCAATGAGTTCGTCGATTGGCTACACTTATACATACCGGGCAGATAAGGCAGGAAAGGTGAACATTCCGCCTGCTAAAATAGTCGTTGATGGTAAAACCTTTACAACAGCAGCCAAGTCATTGGAAATTCTTCCGCCAGATCGTTCTGCATCGAATAACTCAGGGCAATCTGTACAGGCATATGATGTTGATAGTCATACGACAGATAAGCCCATAGGTAGTAATGAATTGTTTATTAGTATGCATTTGTCGAAACCCAAGGTTTGTGAGCAGGAGGCAGTTGTCTGCACAATGAAGTTGTATTCCAAATACAACGTCCGCAAGTTAGCCAATAATGTACAGCCATCGTATAATGGATTTATTTCTGAAGAAGTGCCTTTGCAGTTGCAGGGAAAAATGGAGGAATATAATGGTTCGATTTATTATGTATATGAAATCAAGCGTGTCATATTATTCCCTCAGCGTTCAGGAAAATTGGAGATTACTTCAGGTAGCTATGATGTGACTGTATTGCAATATCAAACGATTAATGTCCCGCCTTTCGGTCGGATGCGCGATGTGGTAGAGCGTACCTTGAAGGTGGAATCGAATAAGCTATCATTGGATGTCACTGACTTTCCGGAACCTCGGCCGGATGATTTCACAGGTGCAGTCGGAAGCTTCAAGGTGGAAGCTAAGTTAGTCGGTAATAAAGTGCGCACCAATGAAGCTACAACATTCAGACTGACTATCTCCGGTAACGGTAACATGAAGAGCCTAACGCCTCCTTCCTTTTCTTTCCCTTCTCAATTTGACGTTTATGATCCTCAGACAACGGTCAAAGCAACGCCTTCCGGTGACGGCCTTTCGGGGAAGGTGGAAGTGGACTATACATTTGTACCTCAATCGGTCGGAAAATTTAGCGTAGACGGGATTTCTTTCAGCTATTTTAATCCGGTTACTAAAAAATATCATACTTTGACTATCAATGGCTTTGATTTTCAAGTAGAACAAGGTACATCTTCGGGAACGGTGAAGTATAACAAAGATCCAATGAAAGACATCCGACCATTATACCGGGGTGAATTGGATGTTGAAAAGTCAACAGAAGGCTATTTTGGTGCATTGTGGTACTTGCTTTATTATGTGGTATTATCCTTTGCTTTTGCTGCCATCCTTGTTCTGTATCGAAAGCGGTTGAAGGATCGTGCAAATGTGAAAATGATGAAGCGTAAAGGAGCCAGTAGGGTGGCTGTCCGTCGACTGAGACGCGCTAAGCGCCATAAACAGAAAGGCGAGAAAGAAATGTTCTATGAAGAAATGCTGACTGCTTTGTGGGGTTATTTCAGTGACAAACTTTCTATTCCCGTGTCAGAATTGAATCGTGATAACATATCCCGCGAATTGGATGCATTTGGGCTTGAAGCTGACTCTATAGCTGAAATTATCAGGATAATTGATGATTGTGAGTTTTCACGCTATGCTCAGTATGCCGGTGAGAGCGTATCGATGGATGAAGTTTATTCAGATGCAAGTCGGATGATTGGCGTGGTTGAAAACACTAAAAAACGACAGAAAT
>USOC01000049.1 GCA_900556245.1 uncultured Prevotellaceae bacterium | reverse complement strand
CCCCATACCCGAATGTGCCGGATGCAGTCATAACCGGATTTTTCAGCGACAAATCCTTTATCTTTACTTTCAAATCCCCCATTTCAGTTGCTTTATGTTAAACACTGGTCCTTCCGTACAAACACATTGATGCCCCTTGTCCGTATCCTCCACACAGCAAAGACAAGCACCGACACCACATGCCATTTTAATCTCAAGCGAAACCTAGCATTCTACATGGTTGCGCGATGCATAATGGGCGATGGCCTTCATCATAGGCATAGGCCCGCAACAGTAGATCAGATTCCACGACTGCTGAAGCGCCGTATTTTGGGTGATTAGCCCGCGGTCACCTTTTGACCCGTCTTCTGTCGACACGTTGGCTTTGCCGTAACGGGATAATTCTTCGAGTTCAAGCAAATCGGCATCGCGGCGTGCCCCCAGCAAAAATGACACATTAAAGCCAGCATCCTTCAGCCGTGCTCCCAGATAAAGCAATGGAGCGACACCGACGCCACCGCCGGCAAGCAAAATCTTTTCAACGGATGGATCAGGCATTGAAAACCCCCGGCCCAACGGCAAGACAAGATTCAGCTTGCGCCCTGCTTCTGTTTCTATCAGATGACGGGTTCCCTCTCCCGCATTCCTGACAAGAAGCCACAACTCATTGGCCGCTTTATCAACAAAATTCACAGATATTGGACGACGCAGAAACGTAGTCTTTGAGTCGGGAACCTCCACCTGCACAAATTGTCCCGGCTCCATTTCAGGCAAAACCCTCCCGTCAGCCGGCGACAACTTCAAAAGCGAATAATTGCCCGACAAACGATTATTCGCCTTCACCGTAAAATCCAGAATATATTTTTTCATCATCGTTCGTGTTCGATTTTCAATGCAAAGTTAAGCAAATCCAGGCGCAGAGGAAAGGAAAAAAGAGACTTTCTCCTTTCCTCCCGTCATATGCCGTTCTATAGCATCAGAACTGTCTTCTCAAGCCAGTAAACCAATATCCCGGCAAGATAACCGACAAACGTCACCAACGATATATTCCGCAAATACCATCCGAAAGTGATTTTTTCCAATCCCATTACTACGACTCCCGCTGCACTGCCTATAATAAGGATACTTCCTCCCACTCCTGCACAATAAGCAAGCAACTGCCAAAAGGCTCCGTCCTGCACAAACATCAGCAACGATGGATCGGTAACCGTCACAGGCGCCACTTCATACATGCCGACACAACCTGCAACCAACGGCACATTGTCAACAATCGACGACACAACCCCGATAATGCCGGTCACAAGATAAGCATCACCGTTCGTCGCTTCTTCAAGCCATTTTCCGAACTGCGTCAGCACGCCGATTTCCCCCAATGCCGCAACAGCCATCAGAATGCCAAGAAAGAACAAGATGGTAGCCAAGTCAATTCGATGAAGAATTTTAGAGACACGCTCTCCGAATGACTCATCTGCAAGATGCTCCCGACGCAGAAACAGCTCGGTCATCGTCCAAAGAACCCCAAGCACAAACAATATTCCCATGAATGGAGGCAACCCGGTAAATGTCCTGAAAAAAGGAACAAACATAAGGCCGCCAACTCCTACCATGAATACAGCCATCCGCTCAGCCTTGGTCAGAATACCTTGACGGTCGGCTTCCGCCTGAACCTCGGATCTCACCGCAGGCATCTCGCCTTTCAATTTAAACTGTAAAAGGAAGGCCGGGACGACAACGGAAACAATCGACGGCAGAAACACCTCTTTGATGACACCCGGCGCCGTTACATTTCCCTTGATCCAAAGCATAATCGTCGTCACATCACCAATCGGGGAAAAAGCTCCGCCACTGTTAGCGGCAAGAATCACCAACGAGGCGAAAATCATGCGGTCTTGCCGGTCTTCCACAACCTTACGCAGCACCATAATCATCACAATGCTGGTCGTCAGATTGTCCAACACTGCCGAAAGGAAGAAAGTCAAAAGAACGATACGCCACAATAAAGCCCGTTTGCTGCGAGTCGACAGGCGCTCTTTGACAAAGTTAAATCCACCGTTCGTATCGACTACCTCCACAATGGTCATAGCCCCCATCAGGAAGAACAAGATTTCACAGGCATCACCCAGATGCGAAAGCAAAACGTGCTGCCCGACATACTGACGGGCTGCTTCCACTTCATCCTGAAGATGAAATGCAGATAAAAACCGACCGAAGTCTTCGGCATGAAAAATTGCGACATAATCCTGACAGCCAATCATATACAGAGACCAGCATATCACACACATAAGCAACGCCGTAGCAGTCTTGTTCACCCGAAGACCGCTTTCAAGCGCAATACAGCCATAACCTATCAGGAAAACGGCTACGATTACAATGGTTAGAAACATAAAAAACGAGATTTTGGTCTTACATCATATTAGTTTATAATGATGCAAAAATAAATGTTTTTCCAAGGAAGTAGAACGGTTTTTTCATTCTTTTTTTTAAAAAATTGATGTCTTGAGACACCCATCTTGACCTCATTCTTGATGTTTTTTCTTACCTTTGTGCAAATGAAAAGCAAATAGAAAGATTCGCCTGAAAAAAACAGTCGATTTGCTCCTTTCCCTGCTATTTTCTCAAAACAATGAAAAAAACAGAAACAATGCTACAAATCGGTAACACTTTGGTCAGCCTCGACCTAATCGAAAAATTCTTCTGCTGCGATCTCGACAAGTGTCATGGAGAATGCTGTATCGATGGTGATGCCGGAGCTACCGTCTCCAATGAAGAACTCGAAAAAATCAAAGAAATCCTGCCAGAAATATGGGACGACCTCCTGCCCCGGGCAAAAGAAGTCATCAATCGGCAAGGAGTTGGCTACGTCGATGAAGACGGCGACTTGGTCACTTCCATCGTCGATGGCAAGAACTGCGTATTCACTTGCTACGGAGAAAACGGAATGTGCTTCTGCGCTATCGAAAAAGCATTTCGGGAAGGCAGAATTGACTTCTACAAGCCATTATCATGCCACCTCTACCCTGTCCGACTGACCGAATACCCCACCTTCACTTCCGTAAACTACCACCGCTGGAAAATCTGCAAAGCGGCAGAAGTCCTCGGAAGAAGCAGGAACACAAGACTCTACCAATTTTTAGAACAACCGCTTGTCAGAAAGTTTGGCAAAGAATGGTACGACGAGCTTTGCACCGCTTGCGAAGCCTACTTGGAACAATACGGAGATTAACTCCCGCAAAACACTAAAAAAAGTAATCGTACATTAATTGTAAAGGCAGATTCCCCTCTTCCATCTTCGGATTTGAATCTGCCTTTTGTTTCATATTGACTGGCGCAAGCACATTGACAACCCACTAATATCAGAGAGAAAAGCCAAATATGTCCCCGCAAGAACAATTGAAAATATCAGACATCATCGCAAGCACACGTTTAGATATCGTAAACATATTTTTGGATTATTTGGTGGCAATTCATCGCTCATTTTCCAATTTCATATCTAAATTTGCATAAAAATTTGAAGAGTGTTTTTTTCAATACCCCATCAAACATAACCTTCTGAAACAAAGTATATAATCAAAAAAGGACAACAGACGATGTTAGTACAATTAATCAACGGACGAATTCTGACTCCCCAAGGCTGGATAAACAATGGCTCGGTGCTCATCAGAGACAACAAAATTTTGGAAGTCACCAACTGCGACCTCGCAGTTATCGGAGCCGAGCTCATAGATGTAAAAGGAATGTACGTGCTTCCTGGAGGTATCGACATCCACGTACACGGCGGAGGCGGAGCCGACTTTATGGAAGGAACGGAAGAAGCGTTTAGGAAAGCGGCCAAAACCCACCTGCTTCACGGAACTACAGGAATCTTCCCGACTCTCTCATCCTCCACAGTCCCGATGATCAACCGTGCAGCCGAAACATGCTCAAAGTTGATGAAAGAAGAAGACTCGACAATCCTCGGCCTCCATCTCGAAGGGCACTATCTCAACCCGTCAATGGCAGGAGGACAAATGCCGGAAAACATCAAGTTGCCCGACCCCAACGAATATGTCCCTATCGTTGAAAAATGGGACTGCATCAAACGCTGGGATGCCGCCCCTGAAATGCAGGGCGCAATCGAATTCGGACGATACATCACATCAAGAGGCCTGCTGGCCTCAGTCGCCCACACCCAAGCCGAATTTGAAGACATTCAAATAGCTTTCGGTGCAGGTTATTCCCACGCAACCCACTTCTACAACGCAATGCCGGGTTTCCACAAACGCCGCGAATACAAATATGAAGGCACTGTCGAAAGCATCTACCTCATCGACGACATGACTGTTGAAGTGATTGCTGACGGAATCCACGTTCCGCCTACAATTCTGAAACTTGTCTATAAAATTAAAGGTGTAGAGAAGACCTGCCTTATCACAGACGCATTGGCCTGTGCCGCAAGCGACTCTTCCGAGGCTTTCGACCCACGCGTCATCATTGAGGACGGCGTCTGCAAACTCGCAGACCACACGGCTCTCGCCGGCAGTATCGCCACAATGGACCGACTGATCCAGACAATGGTTAAGCAAGCTTCTGTTCCTTTGGAGGATACAATCAGAATGGCATCGGAAACCCCCGCCAAAATTATGGGAGTTTACGACCGGAAAGGCTCTCTTGAAAAAGGGAAAGACGCCGACATCATCATCATGGACGACAAACTGCAACTCCGCGCCGTTTGGTCCATGGGAAAATTGGTTGAAGAGACCAACAAACTCTACGAATAACTGATTGAAACACATACTCAAAATTTCCAACTCCCACCTGTTGATTCAGGCGGGAGTTTCTTTATGCCAATCCGACCTTACGACAAAAAGAGATTCTCTGTTTTTGACGAATGGAACATTCCAAAAACAGAGATTTTTCTTGGTATGTAAAAAAATAGTCGTATCTTTGCACATGATAAGGGGTGAAATTCTCTCCTCCTCATGGAGACAGCCCCTATTTTCCCCGTAAAATTTATCATCCATTAAAACCAGTCTGAATGCGTCAGCCTCATTGACGGACACACATTCACTGAAACCCGATAAAAAAATATATGTACAATTTAGAAGATCTAAATGCTACGCCGCTCCCTGAGCTGCTTGAGATTGCCAAGTCTTTCGACATCAAAAAAGCCGACAAGATGGAAACGCAGGAATTGATTTTCACCATTCTCGACACTCAAGCCATCAACCGCGCCAAGGAGTCGGCATCTAAAGCCGAATCAAAAAAGACAAAGCCTAAAAGCGTCAAGAAAACGGCTACAGAAAGGAAAACGGCAGAAAAAGATGCCCCTCAAAAAACAGCCGATGAAAAACCGACAAACGAAGACAAAAAAGAAACCGTAAAGCAAAAAAGCAAGAAGACAACTCCTAAAGCCGATAATAAGCAAGACTCTGAAACAAATGCGACCGAACCGCAGACAGAAACAAAAGTCAAAGCCGAAATCGAAAAAAAGCCGACGGAAAAAAAAGCCGCCCGAAAAAAAACGGTAGCAAAAAAAGAAGAACCGGTAAAACAAGAAGAACCGGTAAAACAAGAAGAACAGGCAAAACAAGAAGAACAGGCAATCGACACTGTCTTGCCTGAAAAGAAGGAAACCCCGGCTGAAAAAGCGCAAACCCAACCTGCCGTTGAGACCAATCTCCCACAAAACGAGACATTGCCGGGAAATGCAGAGGCCACTCAACCTTCGACAGAGACTGCCCCCGAAGAAAAATCTGCCGCCGACACCCTGCCGAAAGAGCAGCCGGCAAAAGAGCAGCAACCGGAACTCCAGAAGAAAAAAGACATTTCCCTAAGTTCGTTCTTTCCATTTAGCGGCGGACAGAAATTTGTTCCTCGCTCTCAACGCCAAGACAATAGCGCAGAATCCAACGAACAGCCTCAGCAACCGGTCCAACAGACCGAACCTCAACAGATGCCGGCACAACAAATGCTGCCGGCACAGCAAATGCAGCCGAAAATGCAAAAAAACAATCGTCGGCAGCAACAATTGCAAAGAGGCAACAAACAGCAGCAGCGCCAACCCCAGCAACCACAACAACCTGTCTACGACTTTGAAGGTATCATTATGGGAGCTGGTGTGCTGGAAGTAATGCCTGACGGTTACGGATTTCTCCGCTCCTCCGACTACAACTACCTCTCTTCGCCCGACGACATCTACGTTTCGCAATCACAAATCAAACAGAACGGGTTGAAAACAGGAGATGTTGTCGAAGGACCGATTCGCCCGCCGAAAGAAGGAGAAAAATTCTTCCCGCTCTGCGCCGTCAACTCTATCAACGGACGCTCAACTGAGTTTGTTCGCGACCGCGTGCCGTTCGAGCATCTTGTCCCCCTGTTCCCCGATGAAAAATTCAACCTGACAGGCGGACGCTCAAGCAATCTCTCTACACGCGTAGTCGACATGTTCTCACCGATTGGCAAAGGACAGCGCGGTCTGATTGTCGCTCCTCCGAAAACGGGTAAGACGATATTGTTGAAAGACATCGCAAACGCTATTTCCGAAACGGCCGAACGGCATGTGAAAATCGCAGGACTCGTCCTCGAAAAAGCGAAGAGAATGGTAGAATGCGGACACGACGTTGTCATCCTGCTCGACTCAATCACCCGCCTCGCACGCGCCTACAACACCGTATCGCCGGCTTCCGGAAAAATCCTGACAGGAGGTGTCGATGCCAATGCTCTCCAGAAACCTAAACGCTTCTTCGGAGCTGCGCGAAACATTGAAAACGGCGGCAGCCTCACCATCATCGCCACAGCCCTCATCGAAACCGGTTCGAAAATGGACGAAGTGATTTTCGAAGAATTCAAAGGGACTGGCAATATGGAGTTGCAGCTCGATCGCAAACTGTCGAACAAACGAATATTCCCCGCTGTCGACATCATCGCCTCAAGCACGCGACGTGACGACCTGCTCCTCAGCCAGGACACTATCAACCGTATGTGGATTCTTCGCCGGTTCCTTTCCGACCGCACTTCGCTCGAAGCTATGGAATTCATCAAAGACCGTATGGAAAAAACACGAAGCAACGAAGAACTGTTGCTGACTATGAACGACTAAGCGTTCTGTTTTTCCGCGACAACATACATCAGACGGAAGCCCTCACCGGCTTCCGTTTTTTATTGAAAATATTTTTAATACAAAGAACTGTGACGCTCATTTTTTAGGACCTGACAATATCAAAATTACATTATAATGACAATAAAAACAAAACCAGACTAACCTACAATCTAAAACCTTTGTCTTTAATTTGACCGGACTTGTTGAACTGCAAAGAAAAAGCAAGAAAGTCCTGCCATTCAAAGATTTGAAAGTTCCAAGAGGCAAAAGGAACAACGACAAACGACAAAACTGACACTTAATAATCAAACCATTGTTTAATAAACAATAAAACGCTAAATTAACTTTAAAGACATTATGAAAAAATTATTAATCATTGCCTTTTTGGGAATCCTGTTGTTCCCGTCTTGTTCCAACGACGATTGGATGGATGAATTCAATCAACTGCAAACTGAACTTGAAAGCATCAAAAACGAGTGTGCCAATCAGAAACTCCTTATCGAAGCTCTTCAAAAGGGAACGTACATCGTTGGT
>USOC01000048.1 GCA_900556245.1 uncultured Prevotellaceae bacterium | reverse complement strand
GAAGTTCCAGGCTACCAACATCTGTCTGCTTTATGCCGACAAGAAGCTGAACGGACAAGATCCTGAGTTCTTCAACACCGGTGGTGTAGCAACGCCCAACCCGCGTCAGTTCACCTTCACGTTGAGATTTAGTTTGTAAGATTTATCCATTCGTAAACAGATAGAAGGAAATGAAAATTAAGAAATATCTCTGTTTAGGCTTTGCCGGGCTTCTGTCGCTGACATCCTGCAACGACTTCCTCGACAAATTGCCTGACAACCGCATCGACCCGCAGAACCCTGAACAGCTTCAGCTGTTGCTGACCAGTGGTTATATGGGCTTCGACTATGCCACGATGTGCGAATTGAGTTCGGACAATATGATCGATAACCATGCGCTCGACGATAAGGGTATCAACTATCCGCGTACGCAGACCAACGACCCGATCAACGACCAGTATTTTGCTTGGGAAGACGCGAACATGTCGAGTCGTCAGGATTCTCCGACGGCTATTTGGACCGGCTGCTACCATGCCATTGCCGTTGCTAACCACGCTTTGGAGAAAATTGCCGAGTTCCGCGCTGACGGCAAGTTCTCCGATGGGGAGGAAAAGGCAAAGATGGACGCTGCTTACGGCGAGGCACTGCTGATTCGTGCCTACCACCACTTCCTGCTTGTCAACTTTTTCTCTAAGCAGTACGGTATCACCAGTGATGCAGATCAGGGAATCCCTTATTCTACTGAGCCGGAGGACAAGGTGCACGTGGATTATGACCGCGGAACAGTGGCGCAGGTTTATCAGAAAATTGAAGAAGACCTGACGGAAGGTTTGAAGTTTATCAACGACGGCTACTACCAGCAACTCCGTTATCTCTTCAACTCAGCCGCAGCCAATCCGTTTGCAGCTCGTTTCTACCTGATGAAGCGTGATTACGACAAAGTGGAAAATTATGCTACTGCAGCATTGGGGGCAAATCCGGCTTCAAAGCTAAGAAGCGATTATTGGAATACTTCGTTTACGTCGCTTGACGCAGACGGTGCTTTCTACTTCTCTTCAGCACGCGCAGGCAACTTCCTGCTTTTGCCGACCAACTCTGTTGTGTTCTACAACCTCTGTTTCGATCCGAACGGCAGTGGCGGTCGTTATGCGCTCAGTCGTGACGGGGCGGTTTCGACGCTTTATGGAAACGGACCGGTATGGAATGGGTTCTTGCCATGTATGGCACCTCACTTGTATGTCAACGGAGGGCAGGAATATGGCTTGTGGCCTTCATGGATGTATCAGATGTTTGAGTTCACCGACAAGGTTGCAGGCATCGGCTATCCAAAGCGTATGCGTGCCGAACTTACAGCAGAAGAGACGCTTCTTGCCCGCGCAGAAGCCCGAATCTTCAAAGGAGACATTCCCGGTGCTGTAAGCGACTTGGACGTATGGTTGCAGTCTCATAATCTAAGTTCAGGTCAGGATCAGATTCCGCACCTGACAGAAGGTATTATCTCTGCTTACTATAATAAGGACGCTGAGATTAAAGGAGATAAAGATCCACGTCCATACAATCTCCAAACGCTTAATATCGAGCAGGTCTGCACTCCGGTCAACAGTGCATATGCGCTTACCGAAGCCAAGTTGCCTTTCTTGTGGTGTACGCTCCATTTCCGTCGTATTGAAACCGTTATGACCGGTTACCGCTGGTTTGACATCAAGCGTTTCGGTATTGAAATTACGCACAAGATTGGACGTAGCCGTGTGGAGACTCTGACTGTCAATGACGAACGCCGTGCGTTCCAGATTCCCATCGAGTCGATTCAGGCAGGTTTGACACCGACACTTCGTACCGTTAAAGCTACGACAGAGTCGCAGATGGTGAAGTACAAGTTCATCAAACAGTAATAATCGCTAATCGAAAAAAAAAGTATACAGCTATGAAGTTTAAATATTTGAAGACATTGGCCGTTGCGGTTCTTGCTTTTGGAGCAGGTTTCACTTCCTGCTCCGATGACGACCTCGACCCCACGAGTATCTTCGACCTTAATGAGGGTGCATTGGATCCTGCATCTCCGACCTACAAGTTGGATAAATTCTGCGATGACAATCTGCGTCAAGTCTACAACGTCTCTACATACTATCGTTTGCAGGATGTTATGACCGACATGAGCTACAACCTCGTTCCGGCGCGTTACGAATTGTCGGTTGACTTGGCAGTGCTCTGTAAATATTTCTGGTTTGACGTCTATCAGGAAGTTGTGGAGGACAAGACGTTCCTGATGAAGTACGGGCCGCGTATCCTTCACTTTATCGGCTCTCCGGCAGTCAACCCTGCCAACAATACCGTTGTTCTCGGTCTGGCAGAAAGTGGAATTAAGATTTCACTGTTTGACGTGAATGCGATGGATGTTTCTAATGCCTTGTATTTGAACGACCGTTATTTCCATACGATGCACCACGAGTTTGCGCACGTACTACACCAGACTAAGACTTACCCGAAGGAGTTCGATTCCTTGTCTGTCGGTAACTATGACGCGCTCGGATGGCAGGACCGTCCGGAGGGGGAAACTGCATCGCTCGGATTCACTACTCCGTATGCCAGCAGCGAGCCTCGTGAAGACTTTGCCGAGACTATCTCGAACTATATCACCATGCCGCAGGATCAGTGGGACGCTTTGCTCAAGCTGGCTTCGCAGAACTACAACGGCAAAGATGACGGTGTAGATGGGAAGGCATTGATTCTCCAGAAGGTGGATATTGCCCGCAACTGGTTCCGCGACTCATGGCAGATGGACATTGACGCTCTTCGCGCGGAAGTGCAGAAGCGTCAGACTGAATATAATTTGGATTTGCTGAAAGAACTTCGCAAGCAAGTCTACGACATTCAGGTTCCCGCTGTCTAATCGTTAATTCAAAATGACATTGCTTAAACAACGAATCATGATGAAAAAAACTATAGCATTATTATTAGGAATGGCGTTTATGCTGCCACTCAACTCCTGTTTCAAAGAAGAAGAAGATCTCTTCCCGGAGTCGGCGGCGCAGCGTCTGAACAGGCTTGGCAAAGAATATAAAGAGGCTCTTTGTCAAGCTGAAGATGGATGGGTGATGCAATACTTTGCAAATGAAGCAGAGCAGGGTTATCCTATTCTGATGAAATTTGAAGCGAATGGCAGCGTCAAGATGGCAGCCAACAATGCTGTGTCTTCAGAAGGAGCCTATAAAGAAGAGTCATCGACATTCTCCATGCTTCAAGATATGTCGACAGTGATTTCTTTCGACACCTACAACACGCTTCTCCATACTTTTGCTCAACCTACTCAAAGTGATGGTGTAGGGCATGGCGGTGACTATGAGTTCCAGATTCAACGAATCAGCGCGTCCAAAGACACAGTCTATATGGTAGGCAAGAAGCACGGTCTGCCTATCCGTCTGATAAAATTCCCGAAAGGGGCAACCTATACAGATAAGGACGGTGCTCAGCAGACAGTTGATTCATGGCAATCCTATTTTACTGCGCTTGATGCACTTAAAGCGCGTCTGTTTCATCCGTCTTTGCCGGCTTACAAGTATGTATTCGGAGATGAATCTTTTGATGTTGACGGATTGTCACAGGGTGTGATGCGTTTTGTCCCTTCCGGCTTAACAGAAGACGAAGCTTTCACACGTACATACATCTGTTCGATTATCTTCAATATCGATGGCTCATTCCGATTGTCCACTCCGTTTACAGGAGAGAAAGATGCTTTCGCGATTGAGCGTTTCTATCCGGCTGCGGAAGGTGACTGTTTTGTGGAGACCGGTAACGGCAGTAAATTGTTACCTCCGGGATTGTCAGCTTTGATGCTGTCAAAAAATCTTGAATGGCAAGTTGACGGTTCCAAAAGTGATGCTGGAGCATTGTCCAACATTTCAGGAAAGTTCAAGTCGCTGTATGAAGCAGCAGAAGCCGGTGCCGCAGCAAAGGATCGCACCTTGACTTGCGCTCTGACGTTTGATCCCTTGTCTGAGAAGTATGTGATTAAAGTTTCCTTGATTAAGACTGGTACATCTTCGACAGGTATTGCCAATTACTATGCCACTTTCTCTCTGTCAGACGGTCAGTCGATGTCTATCCAGGCTGCAGGAGAGGGCGATCGTAATGCTTCTGCGTACGGTAAGCAAATTGCAGGATTGACAGATTTGGTGGTTGGATTCAGCGGAGACTATACTGCAACAATTGCCAGACCACTTTGTCCTACGTCAATTAAATTTGTAAGCAAGGCTGACGCCAACGACTGGTTTGTCGTTAATTTGCTTTAAAACTCTACCGGCTTTCCGTCTGAATCCCGTACTTTAGAGATTTATGCGGGAAGCCGATATTTTTTTATAAAAAATCAATTTTCTATTTGATTTTTCTTGTTTTTTTGAAGTAATGATATAATTTTGTAAATGATTATATGCCGTCTCTGAGATCCTGCCGATTTTTCAAAGTGGGATTTTGAAGCATGAATCATTTGTTTTTCGTATAAATTATTTCTAAAACATTGCTTAAATGAAAAAGTCTTTACTCTTAGCAATGGCGGTGGCTACGTTTGGTGTGGCACAAGCCGCTGAGCCTTACAAGGCAGTTACACCGGTGATGGTTGAAGGTCTTCAAAGTGCCGGTGTCGAAATGGTAAAATTGCAAGCAACTCAGATGAATCATGTGTCTGAAGGAGTGAATATCCTGTCGACAACTTCTGTTTCTTCAAAAGATGTCGTGGCTCGCAAGGATATGAAGTTCCAGGCTTTTGCAGGCGAACCGACAAGTAAAACAGCAACTTACCTTCGTCCGTCCGGTATCTATTATTTAGGCCCTAACGCCCGAATTGAAGCGTATCCTGCTCCTTATATGGTAACGGCTCCTTTTGTTGAGCAAACTTGGAGAAACATTTCGAAACAGGCAACTCAGGAGTGGAGCTATGGAATTGGTGATGCGGCAACTGGTGGAGGAACCACATTCGTTTCTAAAGACCAGGATTTGACATTTGCCTATGATGATTTTACATTCAGTATGACTCCATCTTTGACAACGAATGATGGGCTGACTTGGACGACTCATTTTGTCAATAAGGAGATGAAAGTAGTTCCTGGAGCTGTCACTAGTTTTGGTCTGCCTAATTTTGACCTTTCTGAAAACTATCAGGCAGTATCATGCGTTCCTTATCATGGATTTACAGCGCTATACGGAGGGACACAAGAAAAAAAAGAGTTTTTGTTAGGTCAGAATGAGACTGTTTTTGACATTTCAGCTTTCGGTGTTTTGATGACAAAGCCGGCAGTTCCATATTATCTTGAGTCGGTTTTGGGTCTTGCTCTAAATCTTCAGATTAAAGGTGCCGGAGAATTGCGTATGAATGTCTATGAAGTAGCAGAAGACGGAGCGCTTTCTGAACAGCCCTTGATGGTTGGTATTGCCACAGCAAAGGATGTCGTAGTAGCCGGACAGGATTCAGAGACCGGAGATAATTTATGTACTGTAGAATTCAAATTCTACAGAGAGGAGGATCTCGGCGGATTGGAGCAAATTATATATCATGCGTCAACAGCTCTTTATTTTGAGGTAACAGATTACAAGACAAATAAGGATGTAACCTTTGACTGTTTCTTGGCAAACTGGCCTTTTGGAGATGAGCAAATGTCAATGTCACCCGTTGCAGCTGAGCCTCTCGGTTATGTAGAAGGTGTAGTCGATGGAAAAAGAGGTTTGATTCCAATGAACAATTTGTTCGATAAGTTGCCTTATGCGACACCATCTCTGTATGTCTATGGATTGTTTACTAATATTGATTTTGATAAGAATCAACTTCAGCTTCCTGCCGCAGGAGGTCAGGCGAATCTGACAGCTACTGGTCTTTATGATTTGACTCAGCAAGGGTTCTTCTCTGTAACTAATGAGATCCCAGAATGGTTGACAATTATGTTCGGCGCTTCGAATCCTCAAGCGGGTACTTTTGAACTTGTATTTGAAGCTCAGCCTCTTCCTGCCGGAGAAAAAGGACGCACAGCTGAACTCTCTTTCACAACTTATTTTGGTGGACTTCAAACAGTAGTGGTTACACAAGGTGAGTCTTCTGTTGACGGTGTGACAGTAAGTGGATCCAAAGTTACAGTTGAAGGCGGAAACTTCGTTGTTTCAAGTGTTGATGCGAATGCAGTAGAGGTATTTAACTTGTCAGGACAGAAGGTTGCAGAGGCTGCGTTCGATGGAGAGGCTGTTGTTTCCGGCGCAGGTCTTGCAAGTGGTGTTTACATTGTCAAATTTAATGACAACACAGTCGTTAAAGTTGTAAAATAAATCAGTAGCACTATGCCGGTCATAACTGGCATCTAAGGAAAAGCCCGGCAGCGATTGCCGGGCTTTTTGTTTTTGCAGTAGGGCTGTTCGAGTTTTGTTTGTACAGCCGTGAATGGGACGAGTCGCAGAAGAGGCAATGTTGCATATTTTTGCAATCTTCTGTTTGCACGGTAAATATTCCTGGTGGCAGAGCGATTGGAGGGCGGCTTGTCTTCTCCTGTTTGCGTCAGCCAATAGCGGCATCCGTGGAGTTGATGGAAAAACACACAGCTTGTCTCCCCGTGTTTGCCCCGGCAAATAGGGGGAGTCCGGCTTTATCCGGGAGGGGGGTTGGAATCCTCTGACCCGGCGCAATGAATATATTCTTTCAGTTTTCCGATTGAAATTTGCCGGCGATTGCTGAAAAAATAGCATGTCCTGCGGTTTTAACCCCCTCGGCGCAAGCGCCACTCCCCCTATTTACTCCGTCTTCGACTGCGTAAACAGGGGGAGACAAAGCGGTTTCCGGAGCTGTATGGATTGCAAATTCCAGATTTGCTATTAATCAAACTCGATTGTTGGGGCCAATTGTGACAGCGACGGATTCGGTGGAAATGGCTCAGTTTGTTTCTCCCTCTATTTACTCCGTCTTTGACAGTGTAAACAGATGAGAACAGACAAGACATTGTGCAGGCAGGGGCGTAAAATTCCGGAAATCAGGATGCCATGATGCGGTTCGTGACTTTTCCCCGTGTGTCGGTACTAACAGGGGAGAGTAGCCGAGAGTATTTGTCGTTTTGGTATCTTAGTTTCGGCAACGGATGTGAGTATAAATAATAATCCCTCTCAACTTCAATGTGAATGTTGAAAGGGATTCTTGAGTTGTCTTACCCGGACTCGAACCAGGACAGGCAGAACCAAAAACTGTAGTGCTACCATTACACCATAAGACAATCCTAACTTGAAAGACTCTTCGTCCTAAAAGCGATGCAAAGATAGGTATGATTTTTGGAATGTCCAAATTTTTTCATTAGAAATTTTCCTCTTCCTTCATATTTTTTGTTCTGCGCGACTTTTTCTTAAACTTTTGGCGCCATTGGACTTTGGAAAACGTTTGTCTCCCCCTGTTTGCGTCAGCCAATAGGTGGAGTACGGCTTTAGCCGGGAGGGGGTTGGAATCCTGTGATCCGGTGCAATGAATATAATTCTTTTAGTTTTCCGAATTTATCCGGCCTTGAATGCGCCGGCGATTGCTGAAGAAATAGCATGTCCTGCGGTTTTAACCCCCTCGGCGCAAGCGCCACTCCCCCTATTTACTCCGTCTTCGACTGCGTAA
>USOC01000047.1 GCA_900556245.1 uncultured Prevotellaceae bacterium | reverse complement strand
TGTTATATGGGGGCGATGGGTTTTTTCATGATGACCGATATTTTGCGGTGGTTCCGGCGTAAAAATTATTGCATCGCCTTTACACCCCGCGTTATTCTCTTGCTTACTTGCATATTTTCTCTTTGGGGAACAGTGCATCTGTTTTTTTTCGAGCCGTCTCTGTCGCATTTGTCGGCAGGTGACCGTCTGCTTGTTTCCTTGTTCCATTCGATGTCCGCCATGACAACGGTCGG
Source organism: uncultured Prevotellaceae bacterium (assembly GCA_900556245.1). Classification (GTDB taxonomy): domain Bacteria; phylum Bacteroidota; class Bacteroidia; order Bacteroidales; family Muribaculaceae; genus Limisoma. The sequence continues at coordinate 7,386 of USOC01000047.1, read as the reverse complement.
CTATAATACGGTTGATGTCGGGCTGCTTGCTCCCATATCTTTGGTGATACTTTCGTTTACGATGTATATCGGGGCTTCCCCGTCGGGTACGGGTGGAGGTCTTAAGTCGACAACACTTTCCGCTATTTACGCATATACGAAGAATAAACTCGGTCTTCGTCCGGACATATCACTTTCCGGAAACAAGATTCCCAGTTACCGAGTGGAGACGGCTATTACAACGTTTGTGTTCTATACGTTCATTCTATTTGCGGGAGTCTATCTTATTGCATTGTTGGAGCATGGGCAAACGGAGTTTCTTGATATCGTTTTTGAGGCTTCTTCAGCGCTTGCGACGGCCGGGTTGTCGTCGGGAATTCTACCGGATGTGACAGTTGGCAGTAAGTTGGTGCTGGTTGTCCTGATGTATATAGGCCGCGTGGGTGTGATTACGCTCGGGAATGTAATGCTGGTGAGGTCAACAATCAGAAGCGCCGGAAGGAATGATGATTTGGCCGTCTGACACTATGGCGGTGTTTGAGTCGCCGTGGTTCGGGTATAAATGAAAAAAGGCTGCCAGAGCAGCCTTTTTTTCATTTTATGTCGCTAATTCGGATTAGAGATTTGCCACGTTGAAGTTTGCAAATTCCTTGTCGGCAGCAGCGCGTTCCTTCATTGCTCCGTCGAGAGCAACGGCTTTGCGAAGGTTGGCGTAAACAGCCTGTTCGTTGTTTGTGCGAGCAGCAACGACAGCGAGCATATAGTATGTCGTAGCGTTCGGAGCCTTGACAGCTTCAAGAGTAGCTTTGGCGCCGCTGTAGTCCTTAACGAGCAATTTAGCGAGTGCGGCGTTGTTGGTCTTGCTGTCGCCGAAAGCTTTCACAGCAGTCTGATAGTCTCCTTGACGCAGGTAGTAAACACCGAGAGCGTCGTTGATTCCTTCAGCGTTAGCTGCACTTCCGAATGCTTCGCGTGCGCCAGCGTAGTCTTTGTTCATCATCTTGAGAAGACCGAGGTTCATCTTAGCTTCTTCGCTGTTCGGGTTGAGCTGAGCTGCTTTTTCGAAGTTTTTCTTAGCGGCATTGTAGTCACCCTTCACGTATTTAGTCATACCAAGGTTGTTGTAACCGCGGAAGTCGTTCGGGTAGTACTTAACTGTAGCTGCGTAGATTTCTTCTTTTTCGTTAACGTCGTCTGTAAGCGTAGCGCAGTAGAGCAATTCGTCAACAGAAAGTACAGAAGGATCGTTTTTGAATTGAGCTTTGATTTCTTCGTCGCTGCGGCCAATCGTGTTGATGGAAGCAGAGATGCGAGAATAGCGGAGTTGCGGCAGGATTTCTTCAGCCAACTGATCGAATACAGAAGACAGGTTGCGGATTTCCTTTTCGCGTTGTTCCGGATCTTTATACATGGAAAGAACGCTAAGAATCAGCTCTTTGTCTTGGATGTTGCTTTCAGAAACGAGCTTTTGGAAACCTTCCCAGTCTTGTGCTGTAAATTCAGAAGTAAGTTCGCCGAAGTTCTTTACGTCTTCTTTCTTGAAGTTCTTCTGGAGGTATTCAACAGTTGCCTTTTCACGATTTTCGGAGAGCTTTGTGTTGTATTTCACACCACCGTCAGGAGAAGCGAAAGCAGAAACGTGAACGCCTTCGATTTCCTTGTTTTCCAAAGTGTCGGCCGCAGCGATAGTTGCATTGAGGTCTTTTACACCACCGTCTTTCTTGAGTTCGGAAGCGCGAACGTTAGCTTGGTTGATGAGGAACATCAAGTCGGCGTTGTACTTTTCGTTGATGATGCGTTGGTATTTGTCGGCAGCGGACGACGGTGTCACAGTCGTTGCGTCGGCGAGAGTGGAAGTGGCAATAACGCCTTCTCCAACTTTTACAGCAGGAAGAACGTAGGTCTTCTTACCTTGTACTACGTTGAATTCAAGGTAAAGGTCGCTCTTCATCATTTCGGGAGTGTAAACAAAGTTTACGGGGATTGAAACAGTTCCGCCGTTATCATAGCTGATAACCGGGTTGTTTCCTTTGACTTTTTCACCTTGGAAAACGAACGACTGTGAAGCAGTCTTCATGTCGTTGCCGTAAGCGAGGTAGGGAGTCACAGTAACTTCAGCGTTCTTTTTGAAGAACTTCTGAGGAACATTGGCAGTGACTGTTGCCGGAACGTTGTCGCCAACAACTTCAAGCGGAGTAGGTTCGGTTGTAAAGTATTCAGAAGCGAAAGGACTCATCTTCTTGTTACAACCAGTCAATGCCACAGCGGCACCAACTGCCAAATACAAACTAAGTTTTTTGTTCATAATTATATAATTTTAAAAAAAGAAATCATCAGTGCAAATATACAAGACTTTTTTCGAAATAGCATATGTTTGCTAACAATTTATTGTAGATGTTTTATAAATTTTTTTGGAGGGATAACAAAGAACGGGGCAAAAGGGTTCAAGGTGCGTATTTTTTGATTGAGGGCTGTGGGCGGAACCTGTTGGCGCCGGTTTCCGGGTCATGCTGTTGCTGTATGAAGCCAGAGAGTCGTGGGAACGTCTTGCGCCGGTGCGCGCCAAGCGTGAAAGGAACAAAAATTTCACTTACGGCAGCCAATGGGGAGACAGCGTAGCTGATGAGAAAGGAATGAGGGTTAGCGAATATGATTTTCAAAAGCGTAGCGGTAAAGAGCCGTTGACCAACAATCTGATTCGACAGTTGGTGAAAAGTGTGGTCGGGCGTTTTCGCCAGCGGCTTGATTCCGTGCGTATTGCAGAGACCTTGTCGGGGAACAGGGTCAAGGAGTTGGACAGTCGATTGATGGAGGAATTTTTGATATCCGGCTGTTGTTTTCAACGTATAGATTTTGGTGATGGAAGGATGGCGGTGCGTCTTGACAATGTGTCGCCCGATCGCATTTTCTTGAATTTTACCGATGACCCCCGTGGTTGGGACTGTGATTTAATCGGTCAGCTTCATGATATGACTCTGGCGGAAATAGTGGGTCGTTTCGGTGACGGCAACCGCGAAAAGGCGCTTGAGCTGTGCAGCTTTTATCGTCAGGGAGGATTGCTGGAATCCGAAGGGTGTTTCGGACATTCGCCAAGAAGAGGGCGGGTCAGGGTGGTGGAACTCTGGAGGAAAGAGAGTCGAGAAGGGTATGATTGCCATGATTTACGGAGCGGTCGGTGGTATTTCCGGGCAGGAATCGACCATGAGGAACGCGAATGGGAAGAACGGAGTTGGCGCATCGAGGCGGTGTGGCGATGTTATTGGCTTACACCGGCGGGTGATATCATCAGCCAATATGACAGTCCTTACGGACACCGAAGTCATCCGTTCGCCTATCGCCTTTATCCGCTGGTCGGCGGCGAAATCCATTCTTTGGTGGAAGATGTGATAGACCAACAGAAGTATGTCAACCGTCTGATAACGTTGGTGGATCATGTCATGAGTGCCAGTGCTAAAGGCGTGCTGCTATATCCCGATACGATTTTGCCGGACGGTTTTACATGGGATGATTTGCGCTATGCGTGGTCGAAACCCAATTCGATAGTGCCCTATCATCCACAGGGCAGTGGCGATCATCCCCAGCAGATATCAGTGAATGCCACGGATATAGGGGCGTATGAAATGGTCAATTTGCAAATGCGTCTGTTTGAGCAGATTTCCGGAGTTTCGGGTGCGTTGCAAGGACGTCCGGCGGATGCCTCGACAGGTGTCCGGCTTTATGAGAGTCAGATTGCCAATTCGACAGTGGCTCTCAGCGACATTTTCGAATCGTTTGATGCGTTTCGGCAGGACAGGGATGAGAAAGGGGCCCATGTGTCTTGTTAGGGAGTTTTGTTATGCGTTAAGCAGTGTATGACAGAGGTTTGAGCGGAGTGCGAAAAATTTATAAAGAATTATTTCCAGAATTGATATTAAAGCGGTATTTTTGTAGTCATTAAGCTGTGAACAAACGGAAACAAAATTCAATAAACTTAATTAATAACTAAATTTTCAGAACTACTATGTGGTTAACAAATTCATCCTTAGGTAGAAAAGTCGTAATGTCAGTTACGGGACTTTTCCTAATCCTATTTGTAACCTTTCACGTATTAATGAACACGGTAGCCCTGATTTCACCGGAAGGTTATAATCTTATCTGTGAGTTCTTGGGCGCAAACTGGTATGCATTGATTGCGACAGCAGTCTTGGCCGCCGGCTTCATCGTGCATATTATTTACGCGTTTTGGCTTACACTTCAAAACCGAGCAGCGCGCGGCAATGACCGTTATGCAGTGACGACTCGTCCGAAGAGTGTAGAGTGGGCATCACAGAACATGCTTGTTCTCGGTATTGTGGTAATTGCGTTTCTTGTTGTTCACTTTGTTCAATTCTGGGCAAAGATGCAGTATGTCGAAGTGGCGCATCAGCTTGGTCTGAGCGCTGACGAGAGTGCCGTACTTTTGGCGGCAGACGGAATGCACCACATTGAGACAGCGTTTGCACAAGTATGGACTCTGCCAGTCTATGTGATTGGTCTGGTGGCATTGTGGTTCCACATGACACACGGTTTCTGGAGCTCTTTCCAGTCTATTGGCGTGTCGAACAACAAGTGGATTCCCCGCTTCAAGACATTGGGTAACTGGTGGGCAACCATCGTTATCGGCTTGTTTATCGTACAGGCAGTATGGTTTACAATCGAATATGCTGCGTAAATACACACTTCTAACAAATTGAAAACAATGGTAGAAAATAAGAAACAAACTGGCAAAATCGTTGACAGTACAAGCATAATGAGCAAATACGCCGTTTATTCGGACGAAAAGATTGACTCAAAAATTCCTGAAGGTCCCGTTGCTGAGAAGTGGACAAATTTCAAGGCACACCAGAAGCTCGTAAACCCGGCGAACAAACGTCACCTTGACGTGATTGTAGTCGGAACAGGTCTTGCCGGCGCATCAGCAGCCTCCACACTTGGCGAAATGGGCTTCAACGTGTTGAACTTCTGTATTCAGGACTCACCTCGCCGCGCACACTCAATCGCCGCACAGGGCGGTATCAACGCTGCGAAAAACTATCAGAACGACGGAGACTCCGTCTATCGTCTGTTTTATGATACGGTAAAGGGCGGTGACTTCCGTTCGCGCGAGGCCAACGTTTATCGTCTTGCCGAGGTCTCGAACAATATTATTGACCAATGTGTGGCACAGGGCGTTCCTTTCGCCCGTGAATACGGAGGCTTGCTTGCCAACCGTTCGTTCGGCGGCGCACAGGTATCACGTACGTTCTATGCCAAAGGTCAGACAGGACAACAGCTTCTTTTGGGAGCCTATTCTTCGTTGAACCGTCAAATCAAGAAGGGAACAGTCAAGTCCTTCGTACGTCGCGAAATGCTCGACTTGGTCGTTGTAGACGGACGTGCGCGCGGAATTATCGTACGCAACCTGATTACCGGCGAACTGGAGCGTTACGCCGCTCATGCCGTTGTGGTTGCTACCGGAGGATACGGACGCGTGTTCTTCCTGTCAACGAACGCTATGGGCTGCAACGGTTCCGTTGCCGTACAATGCTACAAGCACGGAGCATACTTGTCGAACCTCTGCTTCACGCAGATTCACCCGACATGTATTCCGCAGCATGGCGAGAACCAGTCGAAGTTGACACTTATGTCGGAGTCGTTGCGTAACGACGGACGTATCTGGGTTCCGAAGAAGAAAGAAGATGCAGAGGCAATCCGTGCCGGCAAACTTCGTCCGACCGACATTGCAGAGGAAAACCGCGACTACTATTTGGAACGTCGTTATCCGGCGTTCGGAAACCTTTGTCCGCGAGACATCGCCAGCCGTGCAGCCAAAGAACGTTGCGACGCAGGCTTCGGCGTAGGAACTGGCAACGCCGTATATCTGGACTTCTCCGATGCTATCAACCGTCTTGGCAAGGATGTCATCGAAGCACGCTACGGCAACTTGTTCCAGATGTATGAAATGATTACGAACGACAACCCGTACGAGACACCGATGATGATTTTCCCTGCATCCCACTACCCTATGGGTGGCATCTGGGTAGACTACGAATTGCAGACATCCGTGAAGGGCTTGTTTGCCATCGGAGAGGCCAACTTCTCCGACCACGGTGGTAACCGCCTTGGCGCATCTGCTTTGATGCAGGGTCTTGCTGACGGATATTTCGTACTTCCGTTCACTATGCAGAACTATCTGTCAGACCAGATCAAGGTGAAGCATCCAGAAACAGACGCTCCTGAATTCGTAGAGGCAGAGAAGAAAGTTCGCGCGCGCATCAACCGCCTGATGAACATCAAGGGCAAGCGTTCGGCTGACTCTATCCACAAGGAATTGGGTCTGATTATGTGGAATCTCGTAGGTATGGGACGTACGGCAGAGAGCCTCATCCAAGCCATCGATCAAATCGACGCGCTCAAGAAGGAATTTGACAAGAACCTGTTTATTCCGGGCGAGGCAGACACTTTGAACGTAGAGCTTGAAAAAGCGCTTCGTCTTGAAGATTTCTTCACTATCGGTCGCTTGATGGCTATCGACGCATTGCACCGTAACGAATCTTGTGGCGCCCACTTCCGCGAAGAGTATCAGACGGCAGACGGCGAGGCACAACGTCGCGACGACGAGTATATGTACGTAAGTTGCTGGAAGTATGCCGGCGAAGACGAAAAGCCAATCTTGCTGAAAGAGCCGTTGAAATACGAAGCAATCCAAGTTCAAACACGTAACTATAAGTCATAACAGAACTCGCCTTTAGGCAATAAAATTTAACTAATATGGAAAAATCAATCAACATAAAGTTAAAAATCTGGCGTCAACGCGGTCCTAAAGAGCCGGGTGGTTTCGTCGATTATTCACTTGACAATGTACCTACCGACATCAGTTTCCTTGAAATGCTCGATATGCTCAATGAGCAGCTCGTAGAAAAGGGAGAAGAGCCGGTGGTGTTCGATAACGACTGCCGCGAAGGTATCTGCGGTATGTGTTCACTCTATATTAACGGTAATCCTCACGGACCTGTCGGCAGCATCACAACTTGCCAGTTGCACATGCGCAAGTTCAACGATGGCGACACTATCACTATCGAGCCGTGGCGTTCACACGCATTCCCCGTGATTCGCGACTTGATGGTAGACCGTACGGCGTTCGACAAGATCCAACAGGCAGGCGGCTACGTGTCGTTTAACACAGGCGGTGCCGGCGATGCGAACGCAATTCCTATCTCGAAGGAAGCGGCCGACGAGGCAATGGACTCTGCGACATGTATCGGTTGCGGTGCTTGCGTTGCGGCATGTAAGAACGGTTCGGCCATGTTGTTCGTATCAGCGAAAGTCAGCCAGTTTGCACTCCTTCCTCAAGGAAAGGTTGAAGCGGCACGCCGTGTTCGCGCAATGGTCAGCAAGATGGACGAACTT
>USOC01000046.1 GCA_900556245.1 uncultured Prevotellaceae bacterium | reverse complement strand
GTATCGATAATATACTTGACCTCGTCCGACTTACTTTCAGTCTTGCCTTTATGCGTTATTTATTCTGCTTTATTATCCAAGTCTGTCCTCGGAATAAGGAACCGTGCCGACTGCCATAGCTTTAAATGACGGTGACGACACGGTCGGTTTATTCAATAAATTGTCACTTTTTCAAGGACAACAGGTAGTCTGTCACATTCTTCTCGATACGTGCGGCGATGTCAGCCTGCTCGTTCTTCTCAAACTTCAGGCCAGTAATGTGCTCATAAAGTTCAATATAGCGGTTCGATACGGAATCGCAATATTCATCTGTCATTTCGGGCACTGTCTGACCTTCTTTTCCCATAAAATCATGTTCGATGAGCCACTGACGAACAAACTCTTTCGAAAGCTGACGTTGCGGTTCTCCCTTTTCGAAACGCTCTTCGTAGCCCTCTGCATAGAAATAACGGGAAGAGTCGGGGGTATGGATTTCATCAATAAGATATACTTTACCGTCTCGTTTGCCAAACTCATATTTTGTGTCGACCAAAATCAATCCCTTTTCAGCGGCCATCTGCGAACCACGCTCGAAAAGAGCTCGCGTATAGCGCTCCATAGTCTCATAATCATCCTTGTCGACTATGCCCTGCGCTATAATTTCTTCTTTCGAAATGTTCTCGTCGTGTCCGGCTTCCGCTTTCGTAGTCGGAGTGATGATTGGTTCGGGGAATTTCTCGTTTTCACGCATACCATCCGGGAGCTTCACGCCACAAAGTTCACGGCATCCTGCCTGATAATCGCGCCATGCGCTACCCGTAAGATAACCGCGAATAATCATCTCAACGCGGAAACCCTCGCATTTGAGACCCACAGTCACCATCGGGTCGGGCGTCGCAAGTTTCCAGTTGGGAACGATATCGGCAGTTGCGTCGAGAAATGTTGCCGCAATCTGGTTGAGCACTTGTCCCTTGAAAGGGATGCCCTTCGGAAGAATCACGTCGAAAGCCGAAATACGATCGGATGCCACCATCACCATCAAATCGTTGTTGATGTCGTAGACGTCGCGCACTTTACCATGATAGACGCTCACTTGTCCCGGAAAATGAAAATCAGTTTTTACTAATGTAGTTGCCATAAACTTTATTGTTTAATAAAAATTCGTTATTTCAATTCTATGAACGGTTGCCGTTGAGTCTGCGCTCCTTCTCTTCCGCCCGAAGAACTTTCTGCTCCTCGTCATGCTTCTCGTAGGCCTCAACGATGCGTTGCACCAACGGATGTCGCACAATGTCCTTTTTCTCAAACTGGATGCGCCCCACCCCCGGCACATCACGCAAAACGCGCAAAGCCTGCACCAGTCCCGACACCGTGGAGTGCGGCAAGTCTATTTGAGTGACATCGCCGGTTATGACCATCTTTGCGTTCATGCCCAAACGCGTCAGGAACATTTTAATCTGATGAGTCGTCGTGTTTTGCGCCTCGTCAAGAATGATGACAGCATCGCTCAGCGTGCGTCCGCGCATAAATGCCAGCGGAGCGATCTGAATCACTCCGGTCTCCATATATTCTTTCAATTTATTCTGCGGAATCATATCTTCCAGAGCATCGTAGAGCGGCTGGAGATACGGATCGATTTTGTCTTTCATGTCGCCCGGAAGGAATCCCAGTTTCTCGCCGGCCTCCACCGCAGGACGCGACAAGATGACTTTTCGAATCTCACGATTTTTCAACGCCCTTACAGCCAAAGCAATCGCAACGTAGGTTTTTCCCGTCCCGGCGGGTCCGAGCGCAAACGTCAGGTCATTTTCCTGAAAAGCCTTCACGAGCTTCTGCTGATTGGCCGAACGGCCTTGTATCGGTTTGCCGTTGACTCCGTAGATTATCACGTCATCCATTTTCAGTTCTTTCGGCGGTTTGCCTTTTACAACATCAAGAATGACGTCTTCTCCCAACTGATTATACTTGGCGCAATATGCCTCAAGTTCTTTGATTTTATTCTCAAACTCTTGGGTTTCTTTTTCGTCGCCCAGAGCTTTGATAAGCGTGCCTCGGGCTGCAATACGCAATTTCGGGAATAAACTGCGTATCAACTGCATATTCGTATTGTTGACCCCATAGAAAATGACGGGGTCGACACTGTCGATTACTACTAATCTTTCTATCATATTCTTTCGGTTGCGCAAAATTACAAATATCGTCGGAATTACCCACTCAAAGTCAGCGAAAATATTCTCCGAAACAACTGATTCGAAGCAAAATTCTGACAATTGCCGACTTCAGCACCGTCTGAAGAATTGAAAGCATAGCCATGCTTGCCTGTGCGTCAAACTTTGATTACTTTTGCACTGTTTTTAATCAAAGAAAAACGAAATGGAATTCCGGACTATAACCGACCTGCCCGACAACTTGCCCCGCATCAACCATGATGAGCACATCTTGATGCTTGGCTCGTGCTTCTCCGACAACATCGGCGAACGACTCCGGAGAGCTATGTTTCCGGTGACAGTCAATCCGTTCGGCACGCTATACAATCCGGAAAGCATTGCAATGGCAATCGACAGAATGCTGGATGGCAAACCATATCAAGCAGAAGAACTGATCTTTCACAACGGACTATGGCACAGTTTTGCACACCATTCCCGCTTCTCAAGCGTAAATCCCGATAATGCTCTCCGGAAAATCAACCGGGAGTTTACGGACTCCGTCGAATCGCTGAAACACCTGAAGCACCTCTTCGTCACGTTCGGCACAGCTTACGCATTCCGGCTGAAAGAGACCGGAAAGATTGCAGCCAACTGCCACAAGATGCCGGCCGCCTTGTTCATTCGGGAAAGGATGAGTGTCAACGACATCACCGGCCGTTGGATTCCTCTGATAGACAGACTCTTCAGTCTCAATCCGACATTAGAAGTCACCTTCACTGTCAGTCCGATCCGACATCTTGCCGACGGCGCTCGACAAAATGCCCTTAGCAAAGCGACGCTGCTTCTGGCCTCAGAAACCATAACCAGCCACGACCGACGCTGCCACTATTTCCCTGCTTACGAAATCATGAACGACGAATTGCGCGACTACAGATTTTATGCCGCCGACATGACACATCCGACCGAAGTGGCTGTCGACTATATTATGGAGCGATTCTCCGGCGCATGCTTTTCGGAACAGACACGCCGAGATGCCGCTTCCTGCGAAAAACTATATCGCCGCATCTGCCACCACCCGCTTACGGATGATACCGAAGCAATCGAAAAATTCAGAACATCAACACGACAAGCGGCCAACGAATTGGCCGACCGCCTGCCGCATATCAGGCAAACCATTGAAAATCTATTCTCAAAATGAACTACTCAATCCCTGAAATAGCGGAAATCTTAGGGGTCGACAGCCACAAAATGACAGCCGACACCATCAATGTCCTTCTCACAGACTCTCGCACACTCACCTACCCCGAACGCTCGCTGTTTTTTGCCATCCCGACGGAAAGCAACGACGGGCATCGCTACATCCGGCAACTGCAGGAAAAAGGCGTGCGCAACTTCGTAGTCGACCACATCCCTGAAAATGCACTGCAAGACAACGCAAATTTCATACTTGTCAAGGATACGACCGCTGCGCTCCAACGCCTTGCGACATACCACCGCAGGCGCTTCCACATACCCGTGATAGGAATTACAGGCAGCCGAGGGAAAACCATTGTCAAAGAATGGCTCTACCAGCTGCTCCGCAACGACTACAATATAGTGCGCAGCCCGCGGAGCTACAATTCTCAAATTGGCGTTCCACTGTCGGTATGGGACATCGACAACAATACCGACCTGGCCATCATCGAGGCCGGCATCTCCCGCCCCGACGAAATGACGACTCTTGAAGAGATTATCCGACCGACAATCACGGTATTCACCAACATCGGCGACGAACACCGCGAAGGATTCGCATCCATTGAAGAGAAATGTACCGAAAAGATGCGACTGTCGCGCCATAGCGAATATGTGATTTTCGACGGAAACGACAGCACCATTTTCAACAGCATTATCGGTCTGTCCTACGGACATCAGGAAATCAGCTGGTCACGCACCGACACCGATGCACCAATCTTCATTTCTTCTATCCAAAAGACCGACCACTCCACAACCATCAACTACGTTTATCTGCTATATGCCGGAAAAATAACGATTCCGTTTACCGCAAAATCGGATATCGACGACGCAATTGTCTGCCTTGCCACTCTGCTTTGCCTGAAAGTGCCGATGGATACGCTTGCCGACCGGTTTGCCCGGCTGAGTCCAACCGGAACACGGATGGATGTCACGGAAGGCGTGAACGACTGTCAACTTATCTACGACACATACACCAGCGACTATCTTTCGCTGACACCCGCCATCGACTTTATGTCGCGCCACGACACCAACCTAAGGCCGCGAACAATCATTCTTTCCGATGTTCTCCCGGAAAACATTCCCGTCGACGAAGTATATAGAAAAATCTCGGAACTTTTACGTGCAAGGCACATCGGACGCATCATCGGCATCGGCGAAGCCATCTCCGCCCACCAAAATCTGTTTGAAGGCAACAACCGATTTTTCAAAACGACGGAAGAATTTCTAAGCAACATTTCACCCAGCGACTTTTCCAAGGAACTGATTCTTCTGAAAGGCTCTCCGGAATTTGGTTTTGCACGAATCATAGAAATGCTCGAAGCACGACAACACGAGACGGTGCTGGAAGTTAACCTTAACGCTTTAGTGCATAATTTCAACTTCTATCGTTCCCGCTTGAACCCCGATACAAAAATCGTCTGCATGCTGAAAGCTTCAGGCTACGGTGCCGGGTCCTACGAACTTGCAAAGACTCTGCAACAGCAAGGGGCAAGCTACATTGCAGTAGCCGCCCACGACGAAGGCGTTGCCCTGCGCGAGGCCGGAATCACCATGCCCATTATGGTTTTGAACCCAAAGGTCGTCAACTACAAAGCCCTGTTCGACAACCGCCTTGAACCGGAGGTATACAGCTTTGCCATGTGCCGGGAGATTATTTCTGAAGCACAAAAATTTCACATAAAAGATTATCCTGTTCATATCAAGATTGACACAGGAATGCACCGGCTCGGCTTCACGCTCAACGAATTGCCGGAGCTTGTCGAACTGCTCTCCCGACAAGAGAATCTACGGCCGGCATCCATCTTCTCGCATCTTGCCACTGCTGACGACCTTGCCGACGACAGCTATGCAAAATTGCAACTCGACTATTTCGACCGCTGTTGCAGTGCGTTTGTCCCCCATTTTCAAAATCCTGTGATTCGCCATATCCTCAACACCGACGGGATTCTCCGATTTCCCGACCATCAATATGAAATGGTGCGCCTGGGCATCGGACTCTACGGCATTCCGACGCTCGGCAACAGCTACGACGAACCGCTGCGTCCGGTGTCTTCGCTCCATTCCGTCATAATCCAGATTCGAGAATGGGACGAAGGAACAACCATTGGCTACGGACGTCGAGGTGTCGTGAAACGCCGGTCCCGCATCGCGACAATACCCATAGGCTATGCCGACGGATTCAGCCGACGGCTTGGAAACGGCAATGGGGAAATCTGGGTAAACGGACACCGCGTTCCGACCATCGGCAACATCTGTATGGACCTGTTTATGGCAGACGTGACCGACACAGAGTGTGAAGTGGGCGACAAAGTTGAGATTTTCGGCGAACACATTTCCGCCTCTGAAATTGCAGAACGAATCGGAACCATTCCCTATGAAGTACTGACAGCCGTTTCCACCCGAGTGAAAAGAATCTACTTTAGCGAATAAAAGACATTTTCCAAACTATGCCCACAGACATACCCGAACTGTTTATCAAACAAATGGAAGCCTTGCTCCCCGACGAAGCAAAGCAATTGGCCGAAGCGCTTCGCAGCGAACCGGAAACATCAATACGCCTCAACCTCCGAAAGACCGCGCTTGATACAAAAGGAGAGGCTGTCGCGTGGTGCGACTGTGGCCGCTATCTTGCCGACCGTCCGCAGTTCACGTTCGACCCATTGCTTCATGCCGGCGCATACTACGTACAGGACGCCTCTTCAATGTTTGTCCACCATCTGTTACGCCACCTTGTCGGTGACAAAGACATCACGTATCTTGATCTCTGTGCAGCTCCGGGCGGAAAAACGACGACAGCCCTGGGTGCGTTAAGCGACGGTTCTCTGGTCTTAGCCAACGAAATCGACCGTTTGCGAGTGCAGATACTGCGGGAGAATGTCACGAAATGGGGCTGCCGGAATGCCGTAGTCTCCTGTGATACGCCCCGAAACCTCGGACACCTTCACCACTTTTTCGACGTTATTGCCGCCGATATGCCCTGTTCCGGCGAAGGAATGTTCAGAAAAGACGAAGAAGCGCGAGCGCAATGGAATCCGGCACTGGTGGCACAGTGCGCCGAACGCCAACGGCAGATTGCAGACGATATATGGAACGCTCTGAAACCCGGAGGATTATTCATCTACAGCACCTGCACGTTTAATCTTGAAGAAAACGAACGAATGGCAGAATATATAGCCGAAACGCTCGGTGCAACCCATGTGGAAGTCCCCATCGCGAACGATTGGAAAATACATCCGCCCATCGATTCGTCATGCCATGGCTACCGCTTCATGCCCCATCTCACCCGCGGGGAAGGCTTGTTTGTGGCAGTGCTCCGCAAAGACGGCAATCCCGAAGACTGCCGGCCAGCGGCAAAACAGCAAAAACAAAAGCCACAGAAGCCACTGCCTTCATTAACGAAGATACGGGAAATGCTTCGCCAACCGGATGATTTTGACTTGACAATGGAAGGAGACACCATCTACGCCATCCCGAGAGCCTATACAAAAGCCATTCAGCAAATCCGCAAGACGGCCAATACGCTTCAAGCCGGCATCCCGATGGCAACCGTCAAAGGCAAAGACGTGATTCCCTCCCAAGCAGCCGCTCATTCACGACAGCTCTCTCCTGACGCCTTCCCTAAAGCAGAAGTGGACTATCCGACTGCCATCTCTTATTTGCGAGGAGAAACAATCGGGTTGCCCGAAAATACGCCAAAAGGCTATGTACTGATTTTCTATCAGGGACTTGCTCTTGGATTTGTCAAGAATCTCGGCAACAGGGCCAACAACTGCTATCCAAGGGAATGGCGCATCCGGAGCAGCCATACACCCTCTTCAATTCCCGAAATTCTTAACCGCCAACTCAATCCATCATGAGACATTTACTTCTGCTGCTGGCTGCATTGACAGCCTTCTGTGCTTTCGCCATTCCTGTCGACAGCTTGCTCCAAAAAGCGAATCTTCTGATAGAGACATCTCCTGACAGCGCCATAGCTCTCTGCGCAAGACTCAAGTCACGACATATGGATATTAACCAGAAAGCAAGGGTCTACCATACGCTTGGCAACGCTCTGTTCGCACAGGGTGAAATGGAAAAGGCAAAGCAAAACTTCAGGGAAGCCATCAGTTATGCCCGGCAAGCAGGAGACAAGAAGACAGAAGCCAGCGTACTCTCCGACCTCGGCGTCTGCTATCGCATCACTGAAAAGCCGGATTCAGCCCTGGCCTCCTACCGCCAAGCCCTGGTAATACTCCAATCTATCGATGCTCCAATTGAGGAAGCCTACCTGCTCACATCCATCTCCGTATT
>USOC01000045.1 GCA_900556245.1 uncultured Prevotellaceae bacterium | reverse complement strand
GAGAACTACAACCCGCACCCTCACATCAAAGCCACGGTAGCCGTATAATTTATAATTCAAACACAAATTGCAGCAATGAGGAATCTGTCAATCATCGCGGCCATCGACCGCAACAACGCTATCGGAAGAAACGGCCAACTGCTCTGCCATTTGCCGGCCGACTTAAAACATTTCAAGGAGTTGACATCCGGACACACAATCATCATGGGCCGCGTCACGTTTGATTCGTTGCCCAAAGGCGCCCTGCCCAACCGCCGCAACATTGTCGTCACCCGCAACCCGAATTTTAAGGCGGAAGGGGTGGAGACTGCCTTGTCGGTCGAAGACGCACTTTGGATGTCGCGCGACGACAGCGAGGTGTTTGTCATCGGGGGCGGACAAATCTACCGCGAAACGTTACCCCTGTCGACCCATCTCTATCTGACCCGCATTGACGCTTCGTTTTCTGATGCCGACACTTTCTTCCCGGAAATAAACCTCAACGTCTGGACAGAAACGTCCTGCGAGCATTTCTCAGCCGACGAAAAGCACGCTTATGCCTTTTCTTTCGTCAACTACCGACGCTGACCCGCTCATTTTAGCGCAGACAGCATTTCCGCCACATAAGCCGTAGGCCGCAACCCATAGGCTCGCTCCAAATAACGGCGAGCCTCTTCCGCTTCGGCCGATGACTTCGAAAGCCCACACGAACGCACCTGTTCCGCATAATAGACACCCAACGTCAACAAGGCGTCCAAATCACCCGAATCCAATGCAACGAGACGCTTGTACACCTCCATCGATTCAGAAAAGCGATCCATCAGGAAATAGCCCCTCGCCTTAATGCGAAGCATCTCCCGATCATTCGGGTTGACCAGCAGCAACGAATCGCTCTGCTCTATCATTTTCGGAGCATCGTTACGCGAATCATAGTAACGTGCCAGCCGCAAATCGATGTTACGCCTCATCCACGGCTGCCGCTCCCTGACAAGAAACATGAATTCTTCCAGGACCTGCGGATGTCCCTTCTCGAAAGCCGACTTGCGCACCTCTTCGAAAAGGCGGTCCAACGAAAGTCCCAAGTCCTGCGTCCGCTCTACCAACGCCATCTGCTCTTCTTTGCCGCCGACAATACCATAGACTGCCACCGAGCGACCATAAGTACGCATATCCGCCGGAGCATTCTCCAGCAAAATCCGGAACATCGCCAAGGCATTCGCCCACTCGTCGTAGCGATAAAATCGCTCCGCCTTGGTACGAATCCGAGCAATGTCACTTTCTGCGGCAAACACACCAAACACACCCGGCAGCAGGACTGCCGACAACACAAAGACACGCATCAGCCTCAACATATATGAAAGATTTTTACGTTCCATAGCAATTAAAATCCACAAAAATTTGTTGTTATCGGCAAAGTAACTAAATTTGTATTAGATAACACTATCCTTTCTCTGAGAATTTACGATTCGACACTTGGAAGACTAGGACACAGACATTGAAGCAAACCATAAACCTCATCTTTTTATGAGAACAAGTTATAAACGTATTTTGTTGAAGTTGAGCGGGGAATCGCTGATGGGCACACAAGGCTACGGCATCGACCCCATCCGAGTTGGCGACTATGCCGAACAAATCAAAGACCTTGCGCAGTCGGGTGTTGAAATAGCCATCGTCATCGGCGGCGGAAACATCTTCCGTGGACTGGCAGGCGCCGCCAAAGGTGTCGACCGCGTCAAAGGCGACCAAATGGGAATGCTTGCCACCGTCATCAACTCCCTGGCTCTATGCTCCGCTCTCGAAAAGATAGGACAACCGGCCCAGGTATTCACCGCTGTCAACATGTTCCCCATCGGGGAGCACTACAGCAAGTGGAAAGCCATCGACGCCATGAAAGCAGGAAAGGTTGCAATCATCTCCTGTGGCACCGGAAACCCCTTCTTCACCACCGACACCGGCTCTGCCCTGCGTGGCATTGAAGTGGAAGCCGATGTCATGCTGAAAGGCACTCGCGTCGACGGCATCTACACTGCCGACCCGGAAAAAGACCCGACTGCTACAAAATTCACTGAAATCACTTACGATGAAATTTACAGGCGAGGACTGAAAGTCATGGACCTCACAGCTACCGTCATGTGCAAGGAAAACAATCTGCCCATCATTGTGTTTGACATGGACACAAAAGGAAACCTGCGCAAGGTGATCGACGGCGAACCCATCGGAACGCTCGTCTATCAGAAAAAAGACTAATCATTAAAATAACAGAAAAGAATATGAACGACGTCAACACTTCCATCAAGCCGGCGGAAGAAAAAATGGAAATGGCCGTTGCCTACCTCGACGAGACATTGGCCCACATCCGCGCCGGTAAAGCCAACCCTAAAATCCTAGACGGAATCAAGGTGGACTACTACGGAAGTGCCGCACCTGTCAGCAACGTGGCAAACGTCACTGTTCCCGACGCACGCACCATCGTCATCACCCCCTGGGAAAAATCGATGTTCAAGGAAATTGAAAAAGCCATCATCAACTCCGAACTCGGAATCACTCCGGAAAATAACGGTGAAGTCATCCGCCTATCCATTCCACCATTGACCGAGGAGCGCCGCAAAGCCCTTGTAAAGCAATCGAAAGGCGAAGCCGAACAGGCGAAGATTTCCGTGCGCAACGCACGCCGAGACGCTATCGAAGGTTTGAAAAAAGCCGTCAAAAACGGTATGGCTGAAGATGTCGAAAAGGATGCCGAAGCAAAAGTGCAGAAAATCCACGACAACTTCATGAAGAAAATCGACGAAGTTTTTGCCGCTAAGGAAAAAGAAATTCTGACCGTGTAATACCGGACTCCAACAAAAGACAGAAAAACAGTATCCCCATCAAGGATACTGTTTTTTTTATCCCCCAACGCAAGTCAAATTCAGCCGAAGAGCTACAAATTTTCAACGATAAGCCTACAAAAGTTCCATTCAGTAAACGCAGCGACCCCAACAATAATATATTCAAAGTTTTTCCTCTCAAAATTTGCATAAAAAAATAATTCTGCAGATATTTGCCATTATCGAACTTATAAAACCAATACAAAACGATTATGAAAAAATTCACTCTCCTTTCAATCGCCATGATGACTTGCTTTACGGCAGTTCATGCAGCCGACTATGTGACGGCAGGCAACGGTACGACCTACACGCTTGAATCCCTGTCAGCCATCCCAGAAAGCGGGGTTTCAAAAGCCGAAAACATCTATACGATGGCCAACAACGTCACCATCACGGCCGGCGACAAGTTCGAAATTACCGGCGGAGTCACCGTGAAAATGGGTGACTTGCTGACACTCCGCATTGAAGGCGATGCCAATCTCGCAGCCGAAAGCAGAACCCTCTTCACCCGCAATACAGAGACCGACAACCCGAAAGGAGTATATATAGCATCTTCTCTGACTTCCAACAAAGTGCAAAACATCGACTTTGAATATGCCGGACTCAAAAACTTCTCCGACAAAGGGCTTGATATCGACAACTGCACATTCCGACTCAACAACGGAAAAATGACCGCTTCCGGCGCACTGTCAATCGGCACAGACGGAGCCTGCTTCACAGTTACAAACTGCACATTTGAAAACAACAGTGTACCAGCCATCGGCGGCGGAGCGAACTTCACCAACGGCATCACCATTGACAACTGCCGATTCGTTGACAACAACAATAAAAACGCCAACAAACCGCAAGTAAACCTGACAGTAGGAGGAAACAATCCCGTCATCATCAAAAACAGCACGTTTGTCGGCGCCCAACGGACAAAAGTCGGCGCAATCGCCGTTTCCAATATGATGAGCCTGCAAGGAGAGCATATCGTAGTAATCGAAAACAACGACATACGCGGCCACCGCTACGGCATCACCACAACCGGACCGCTCAATGCGACAATCAAAGACAACAAAATCATCGACAACAAGTATGAAACAAACGCAGTGAACGGTGGCAGCGGCATCAGCGTCTATGATTCTACCGGACAGCAGACGGCCGTCATTTCAGGCAACCGCATCGAGGATAACCTTTGGGGCATCACTGTAATTGGAGGAGGCAATGTCAACGTCGGTAAAACAGAAGACAAAGACGCCGCCGACTATAATCCAGGCGGAAACATATTTAAGAACAACGGCAACAACGGCCAACTCTACGACCTCTACAACAACACGAAGTTAACTGTATATGCGCAGGGCAACCAATGGAATGTTGACGAGCAAACAGCAGAAAATAAAGAAACTGTCATTTTCCACAAAGCGGACGACATCAACAAAGGTGAAGTAATCTATATGCCGGCAATGGGACAAGGAAGCGTCGACGAAAACATATCCGAGACGTCTGTCCGTTATTCCGACGGGACAGTCTTCCTGACAGAAGCCGGAAAAGTTCAGGCATTCACCCCAAGCGGAACTTTGGCTGCCGACGTTGACGCACCCGAACGCATCGCCGACCTTTCTTCATTACCACAGGGCATCTATATTCTACGAGTCTTCACCGCTCAAGGCATTTCCTCAATCAAGATAATCAAATATCGTCTCCATTAGTCTGAACACTCTGCTAAAAGAGTCTGTTTCATCGTGAAACAGCCTCTTTTTTCTCAACAACACGTCTTAACCGCAAATACGAAAAAATTACATTTAGAAAGATATTTCTTCAATATATAAAATATTTGATAGTTTTATCGATATTTAGATAACAATTGTTTATATTTGCACCAAGTAGTAAACAGCATATCTATTTTTTGAAAAATTTAATCCTAAAAACCCGTATTATGAGAAAATTCAAACGCTATCTCGCAGCGTGCCTTTGCACAGTCTGCATCTTACCCTGTTTCAGTGGCGTAACTAAAAAGGAATCAAAAAATTTTCCGAAAGGAACGCCGGGCATTTCCATGAAACATGGTTTTGCCAACAAAAATTCGTTTTATTTCGATGCCAGACAGATGCCCAAACGGAGCATTGTCAGGACGGCCCAATCACCCGACGAACCATCGGGAACCATCTCCAATGCCACGACATGGGGATCTGTCATAGGGCCGGACGGTTCAACCTGGTTCTACACGCAAACGTTCGAACCCAGTCCAACCAACGAGTGGTTCTATGGGGCATCGACGATTACATTCTACAACGACAAAAACGAAGAAATGGGTAAAATCAACATCGACATACCCGACAACGAATCAGTCAACGACATCGTTCCGTTCGGCACGATAACCAATAAATTCTTCGACCGGGATGAAACCTCGCTTGAAGTAACCGTCTACATCCACGCCCTTGTCAACTATCAAGCCAATGGTCGCATGGAAGCCCACTCTATCAACGGTGAGAAAAAATACACACACCAAGGCGATATCATGATGTATTTCGACGCTTCGGAAGGGTGGGATTCCTATCAGCGTCTGGCGGTAGGACGTACAATCGAAAAAGACAACGACGTATTACTCAGCATGGACGTAATCAAGCCTTGCGGATGGTCGGATACCGAACCTTCTGTCGATTACACGTTCGACATCCCTTACGACAACATCATGTACTGCGATGGTCCGTTTTTCTACATATATAAAGTTGACGGACAACCGGTTTATGCAATCACCTACTACGAACTTCCGTTTGTCAAAGGCTTCAATCCCGAAACCTACGACCCGATCATTCAAGAAGACAACAATTTTCTTGTCAATCTCTACGACCGCAACTACCAGCTTATCAAGCAAGTGAAAGTGCCTGTACAAACTGAGCCGGGATCTTTCTGCAGCCAAAGGGAAATGGGGACGCTTCTCGGCGACGGAGACTTGACAAAAGGCCTGTTTACAAACGACGAAAAGCTCAACCTGATTGTCGCCAACAAGAACTATATTCTCAGTTCCGACTCTTACCTCTGCACTTATGAGGTCTACGACGAAGACGGCAACAAAGTCAACTCGCTATGTTCAAACGTCATCACCCATATTCCGATGCGTTCAATAGCCGGACAAGAGGAGCAAATCGCATTTTTGCAACAATATAACGACGCCGAACGTTTCGCAATGGTCAACATTCCCTCCTGTGAGACTGCCGCCATCCTGCCGAATGAAATTAATGGCGACCAACTTTCCACTAACATCGACCGCTACCCGGCAGGCGATTCCTATCAATACGTCATTGGTCTCGGAAAAGGCATCTCTGACGAAGAAGGAAACACCATCGGCCGCATCGGCTGGTATAATCCGGACTGTTCGCTCGACCATTTCGTTTCGTTCAACCTTGGCAAGAATTGTCAACTTTTCAGCCCGATTGTTTCGTCCGAAAAGCTCGACCCGTATCTGTTCAATACCGACCAGAAGCAAGAATATGTCTACTCCTGCAAATTGTCGCGCGAAGGACAGACTGAATTGGAAGATATCCTTGTCATCGCAAATGAAGACGGCAAAGTACTCCGCCAATTCGGTTACGACGAACAAAAAGGAAAGCTTAGCGGCGGTGGCATGGTTGACATTGACGGAGCCAACCCTCGCCTGTTTATCATGCACTACATCTATGAAGAAGACAAATATACGCTCGATTTCTACAAGGTGCCTTTCGTTCGCTTCGCTGCCGGTGGAGAAGGTACGGTTGAATCGCCCTATGTCATCTCAACGCCCGGAGACATGGCCATGATAAAGAACGAACCAGCCGCACACTATGTGCTGGGCAATGATATTGATATGTCGCTATCTCCCGCCAAATGGCAGCCTGTAGAAAATTTCGAGGGAACTCTCGACGGTAAGGGTTACTCAATTTCCAACCTCATCATCGACACTGACGCTTCCAACGCCGCCCTGTTTGGCATGACCGGTACGGAAGCAGCCATCACAAACCTCAACCTCGTGCGCCCGCAAATGAAAATGAACGACAACAACTGGTATGCGTCGTTCCTCTCGGCAAGCGCAATGCAGACGACATTCGACAACATCCATATCTATGACGCTACCGTTGAAGGAGAATCAACAGCTTCTTTCGGATCTATCGTCTGCGAAGCGACACTGAACAGCACAATCTCCTCAAGTTCTGTCAACAACCTGACAATCGACACCCCCAATGCGCAAATCGTCGGCGGAATCGTCGGTGAAACTCGAACCGGAGCAAGCGTCTCAGCGGTAAAAGTGACGGGAAACATCGATGCGATGGGCGAAATCGGAGGTATTGCCGGCAGAACAGGAACCGACTCGAAAATCAGCAATTCGTATGTCGACGTCAACCTGACAGGCTCTACCGACATCGGAGGTATTGTCGGATTCAGCAGTCGAGGCCTGATTTCAAACTGCTACGCAATGGGGACAATCAAAGCCGACGGAACTCTCAGCGAATGGAGCACGAACATCAATGTTGGTGGCATTGCCGGTGGCATTGAAAGCAGCTGGCCTGCAATGAATCCCGACGGGACAACGACAGAAGACCCCGATCCTGCCAAAGTCATTAGCGGTTGTGTCGCCGCTCAAAGCGAAATCTCCGTCACAGACGGTGCAACTGCAGCTCACCGCATCATCGGTTTTACCATCGCCGACGAACAATATTATGAGGGGGAAACTCCTTACGAAGAAAACCCGGCTCTTCTGTACGCAGCAGTCCGCAACATCCTGCTGCGCAAGGGCAAAGCAGTAGAGATCGTAGCAAATTATGCGCCAAGCCTTCATTATGTATCTG
>USOC01000044.1 GCA_900556245.1 uncultured Prevotellaceae bacterium | reverse complement strand
ACAAGCGCGCGAACGCGACTATGCCTATGCCGGCTCATTCTACGCCTTTGCAATCTGGATTGGAATGGGCGTTGCCGGACTCTACAAGCTCTTGTCGCTTGCATTACGCAAATCGCTGAAAAAGAGCAAGGACAAAGAAGACGAAGAAGAGGAAGAAGTGCCGACCGGCAAAGCGTCTTCCGCACTGGCTCTGATTGCAGTAGCCTTCGGCATCTTCGTGCCATTACAGATGGTCAGCCAGACATGGGACGACCATGACCGGAGCGGTCGCTACGCATGCCGCGACTTCGGCATGAACTACCTCTCCAGCGTAGAGAAAAACGGAATTATTTTCTCATCCGGCGACAACGACACATTCCCGCTCTGGTATGCCCAGGAAGTGGAAGGATGGCGCACCGACGTGCGGGTAGTCAACGAAAGTTATCTCTCAACCGACTGGTATATCGCACAAATGAGCCGTCCGGCCTATGAATCGGAGAAACTGCCGATGCAGGCAACGGAAGAAACTTTTGCCTACAACCGCCGTATGTGGGGTATCGCATATCTCTATCACCAGCAACCCACGCCACCGACTCCGGCAACCAAGGCGATAGCAGACTACTACAGTCCCGCCATCAACGCCCAAGGCGGAGATGAGGCTAAATATCCACTGTTCCGCTACCCGAATATGTTCATACCGCTGGACCGCGAACAGATTGTTCGCGACGGACTCGTTCCCGCAAGCCACAAAAGCTTTGTTCCCGACCGACTCAACGTCAACCTGACAGAAGACAAATATTTCACCGGAAAAGACCAAGAGGCATTGTCAATCAGCAAAACGATGACAATCGACATCGTTTCGAAGGACATAGAAGACGGATGGAAACGCCCTGTCTACTTCGCCATGTCGATGCCCGACGAATACTATTCGTATTTCGGCAACTATATGCAGACAAGCGGAATGGCCTACCAGGTAACACCAATAGACAACCGCGGCTATGCCACAGTAGGTGCAGGATTTACCGACAAGGCATTCAGCAACATCTCCGAAAAATTCCGTTGGGGCGGACTCGACACGGCAACGCCTGAGAATGCACCATACTGCGACGAAACAGTGTCGCGAATGGTCAACACCACCCGTACGGGCATCCTTGAAACCGTAGCAAACCTCGTAGCGGAAGCTGAAATGGCCCAGGAAATTCTCGATTCCGACAGCCTGAAAGCAGTATATGCCGAACTGGCCGTGACTCCGGAGTTCGTTGCCGACCGCTACCGAAAGGCAAAGACCTTGCTGCTGCTGTCGGAAGAGAAACTGCCGGAATTTGCGGTTCCTGCAAGCTTCGATTTGCGCGACCGCACTGCCCGCTACTGTTACGAGGTGGGCAAAGCACTCGGCGACAAGGCAATGACTCAGAAAGGCGACGAGCATATCAACCGTGCAATCGACTGCTACGCACAATATGTACGCTTCTGTCAGAAACTTGACCATAACGACTGGCAACGAATCGGCTACATCGAAGACTATATCTTCTTCAAGGGCGGATTCCTGAGCCTACTCGTGTCCTACTACGAATCGAATCCCGAAGGGGCAAAGAAAAAAATCGAAGAATTGGAAAAATCAGGCGTGAAAGTATGGGACAACCTCTACTATGCGGCAATCCAGACCAATGCCGGCAACCGCGATGCCGTGCGCAACACATTCTTCGGTTTCCAAATGCTCCACGACTTGATGCCCGAACGCACCATGCAGTTCCTTGAACAAAACGAAGACTGCGCTACGGCAATTGCCAAATTGATGGGTCTGATGACCGGAGAATAGGAAACCCTCCAAAATTCAGATGACAGAACGACGCTACAACAAAATCAACAACACGCTCGGCTGGTTGGTGTTTGCCATTGCGGCAACCACCTACCTGCTGACACTTGAACCCTCAGCAAGCTTTTGGGACTGTGGCGAATATATCGCCCAATCCTACCGGATGGAAGTAGGGCACCCACCCGGCAACCCGGTCTATGTGCTTGCGGCGCGCTTCTTTGCCAACTTTGCATCATCGCCTGAAAACGTAGCGTGGTGCATCAATGCGATGTCGGCAGTGTTCAGTGCGGCTACCATCATGCTGCTCTTTTGGACCATCACCCACCTTGCGCGACGTTTGCTCACCCACAATCTGCGCACTCAGTTATCCGACAGACAGACAATTATGGTCATGGCAGCCGGACTATGCGGTGCACTGGCCTACACATGGAGCGACACATTTTGGTTTTCGGCGGTGGAAGCGGAAGTCTACGCATTTTCATCGCTCTGCACCGCCCTATCCTTCTGGCTGGTGCTCAAATGGGAAAATCGCGCCGAGCAGCCACAATCCGACCGCTACTTGGTTGCGATTGCCTACATCGTCGGGCTTTCTGTTGGCGTCCACCTGCTTAACCTGCTGTGCATTCCCGCCATAGTCCTCTGCATTTACTACCGCAAAACGCATACAACCCACTGGTGGAGCACACTTTCTGTACTGCTAATGTCGTTTTCAATGATTGTTTTCATCCTCTACGGAATGGTTCCGGGATTCTTGAAAATGGCGCAACTGACAGAATTAACGGCTGTCAACCTATTAGGATTCAACTATAACAGCGGTCTGATTACCTATACCGCACTTTTTGTCGCTACCGCCACAACCACACTATGGCTTCTGTACCGCCAACGCCATGCCCTGCTTTCGAAAGCGGCATTCTTGCTGACATTGGCTCTTTCCGGAACGTTTGTACTGGGAGACGCCCCCTATTTGCCGGTTCTGTTGCTCGGATTCTGCGGTCTTGTGTTGTTTTTCAACAAAAAGACGCCTTACCGTGTCATGAGCAACATCACACTCTATCTGACGGTAATCTTCGTCGGCTTGTCTTCATATACCATCGTGCTGCTACGCGCCGGTGCTGAAACCCCGATCAACGTCAATGCCGCAGACAATGTATTCTCTCTGTCGGCCTACATCAACCGCGACCAATACGGCGAAAGCCCGCTATTCTATGGCCCTGCGTACACCATCAATGCCTCTGTCGCTCAGAAAGACAAAGACGGCAAGCGGCTGATGGAAGTGAAGAAACGACGTTTTGAAAAAGTTGTCAAAAGCCACAAAAGCGACCCGGACCGCTATGTCGAAATAGCCCCGTTGCGCCGAAGCCTCTATGCCCCGGAGATGTATATGTTCCTTCCGCGACTTCACAATCCAGCATCAGCGGCCAACTATAAAAGTTGGGTGGGCGGCATCAATGAAAAAGACATGACTGCTCATGTAAAAACAGGAGATTCAATCATTGAAGTCCCCGCAAAGATGCCCACCTATTGGGACAACATCAAATTTTTTGCGGTCTATCAATTCCACCACATGTACTGGCGCTACCTGCTGTGGAACTTCGTCGGCCGCCAGAACGACATTGCCGGAAACGGAGAGGTGACGCATGGCAACTGGCTGTCGGGCATTCCTGTCATCGACAATCTCCGGCTCGGCGACCAGTCACTTCTTCCCGAAGAATTAGGGAAAGGCAACAAAGGCCACAATGTCTACTACGGCCTTCCCATGCTCCTCGGACTCCTCGGACTCCTTTGGCAAGCACGCGCCGGCAAGACAGGCAAACGACAAAGTTGGGTGGAGTTTGAGCTCTTCATTATGACAGGCATAGCCATTGTCGTCTATCTGAATCAAATACCCGGTCAAGCACGCGAACGCGACTACTCGTTTGCAGCATCCTTCTACGCCTACGCCATCTGGATAGGGCTTGGAGTCATAGGTCTTTCCCGACTGCTCTATAAAGCGCTGTGCCGCATCTGTTCGACCCGCCGCGAACGACTGGAACGCATCTGTTCGACGGCAGCCATAGCCACCGGCATCCTCGTGCCGCTGCAAATGGTCAGTCAGACATGGGACGACCACGACCGATCCGGACGCTACTTCTGCCGCGATTATGCCGCCAACGTACTCAACAGCACCGACCCTAACACAATCCTGCTGACAAGCGGCGACAACATCTCTTTCCCGCTTTGGTATATTCAGGATACGGAAGGCTTCCGCACTGACGTTCGCACCCTCAACACAGATTATCTGGCCTCTTACTGGCATATCCGCCAGCTTCCGTTCCCTTATTTCGAGGCCCCCGGCATAGAAATGACAGCCCCGACGGACGCATACGCCTACCGCCGTCGCACCAATTCCGCCATTGCCGACAATTGCCGTCCATGCCATGCCGACTCTGCCCTCGCCCATTTTTACAGCGATTCAGCCCTTAAAGGCGGATCACATTTGAAGCATCCGGTGATGACCGCACCCACCCACGTTGGCAACCTGCTTGCACAAAAGAAAATCCGAGCCGAATATGCGCCGCTTGCCGCCAGTGAAATTGTCCTCAACCTCTATAGCGAGCCGTATGCGGACAAGCGCAACCTACAAGTGGGACAATCGCGCACGACAATGGCCGACATCATCGTCACCGACCTCCGAAACGGTTGGAAACGTCCGGTCTGCTACGTCACCGGCATGGCCGAGAAAAACTTCGCATTCATACGTCCATACATGGCGCAAGCCGGACTGACACTCGAACTGACTCCGTTCCGACAAGACAGCTACACAAGTGTCGGAGCCGGTTACTCCGATCGAGCATACAATAATTTCATGAACTTCCGCTGGCGCGGATTCGACTCAGCCAAAGACAACGCTCTCCCCTATTACGACGAAGTCAACCGGTATATGATTGTCTATACCCGTATGGCTATGCTCGACTTGGCTGAGCGGCTGATTGAAGAAGGACAAGTCGCAGAACGTGCCGCATCCGATCCTACGGTCTATCCGCTACTCCCTGCCCATATCAGGACAAAGCACTACGCTACCGACCGCTATGGAAAAGCCATCAATCTCCTGCTCCTGAAAGAACGCAGCTTTCCCGAGGCGGCCGCACCCAGCAACTACGAATTCTGCCTGCGCACCGGCGAAATGCTCTATACCGCAGCAGACAAAACCGGAAATCAGGCAGCCCGTACCTATGCCGACAGCCTGCTAAATGCATCAATCGACCGATTTGCGACACACATGCGCTATTTCCAGACGCTGACCTGTTGGCAACCCATCGCTGTCGGCGACAAACTGCTCTACAGCAACGGCGGATTCCTGCGACTGCTGGCCGCCTACATAAACGGCAACCCGGATAAAGGCCTTCGCAAATTAACGGCACTCGAACGCGACGGCATCGACATCTGGGAAGCGTTCCGAAAAGCGATACATATCGCGAAGCACCAAGAAATGCCCCGCAAACCCAATAACCGACTGTTCAACTACGTCTACGAGGGCTATCAAATGCTCAACCGATACAATCCGGAAAAATTACAAAAGATTATGGAAAAAGACATCGAATATCCGGAAACGATACGAAAAGTGACCGATTATCACAACGACTGCGCCCGCAAAAAGTCTATTGCAATGGCGAAGCCGGCTGTTTAAACGAAAAAACAAAGAAGCTATGTTTATCGAACAACCGCCATTACTCTACCGCATGCTGTTTCCGGAAACCGTATGGCGCATTCCGATGAAGCACAAAGCCGTGTTTCTCACCTTCGACGACGGACCGATTCCGGAAGTAACACCCTGGGTGCTCGACCTGCTCGACAAATACAATATCAAGGCAACCTTTTTCTGCGTCGGCGACAACGTCAGGAAGTATCCCGACACGTTCCGCGAAGTCGTGACCCGCGGCCACAGCGTCGGCAACCATACGATGCACCACCTGCAAGGTTCCAAGGTAAAGACAAGCCGTTATGTCGAAGACATTGCAGAGGCACATGCCTTAATCGAAAGCCCCTTGTTCCGTCCGCCTCACGGACTGATACGCTGGAAACAGGCCGCCGCCATCAAGGACAACATGAGAATCATCATGTACGACCTCGTCACACGCGACTACAGCAAGAAGCTTAATGGCGAACAAGTACTCGACAACGTCAGAAGACTTTGCCGAAACGGCTCGATAGTCGTGTTCCACGACTCGCTCAAAGCCGAAAAAAACCTACAATACGCACTTCCCCGAGCCATCGAATGGCTGCAAGAAAATGGCTACCAGTTCCTCCCTATCCCAATGTAAGGAAAGAATCCGCCAGACAGCCTTCGAGTGCGGGTTTGACGCTTGTGGCTTTGCCCAAGCCACGCGTGTGGATGACACAGCCATACAAATCTATCGGGAATGGATTTCCGAAGGCAAACACGACGAAATGCACTATCTGGCCAACCATCTTGACCTGCGCGATGACCCTGCAGCATTGCTTCCCGGCACGCGCACTGTCATTTCAGTCGCCCTCAACTACTATCCGGCAGTAACCCAATGCGAAAATGCCCCGCAATTCGCACGCTATGCATACGGAAAAGACTATCATGAAGTGGTTGTCGAACGGCTCGACCGCCTTGCCTCACAAATCATCCAGCAATGGGAATGCGACTGCCGACGCTGTGTCGATACAGCCCCCGTGCGCGAACGCTATTGGGCGCAGCAGGCCGGAATAGGCTTTGTCGGACGTAACAACCAGCTAATTATTCCCGGCAAAGGCTCATACTTTTTCCTCGGAGAACTACTAACAACGCTTGAATTGCCACCCGACGACCCGTGCCAACTGACATGCGGTCCATGCCGACGATGTGCCGATTCCTGCCCGACAGGTGCCATAGATGGCTCTGGGACGTGTTTAGACGCCCGCCTCTGCATTTCTTGCGCCACAATTGAACATCGCAGCGCATTGCCGGAGAAAGTCGCACAGCGGCTCGGAAATCGCGTTTACGGATGTGATGCCTGCCAGACAGCATGTCCCCACAACCGCAATGCGAAGCCGACGTCTGTGACAGAGTTCTCTCCTTCCGAAGAGTTTTTGTCACTTAGCTATGAATCCATGTCACGAATGACCGAGGACGACTTCCGCCGCATCTTCCGCAAATCAGCCGTCAAACGCACGAAATATTCAGGGTTGATGCGAAACTTGGCAGCGTCAACAGCCTTTCTCCGCAGGCAAGGGCAACGACAACCGGAGGAGCAAAACGGATAATTTGCGAAAAGTGACAAAACATCTTGACAAAGTCGGTGTGTTTGCTTACTTTTGCTTTGCATAAAGAAGCAGAGACGCGCCTCGGAAGAAAATTATCGAGCGGACTCGTTTTTCCGACTTGGCCTTAAATAACTGAACTATAAACACTAACAATAGCCACTATGGACTTTAACAAGATTATCGACCGCAAACACACAGGCTGCGCCAAATACGACGGCCTGAAAGACCTCTTTGGACGCGACGACCTTATCCCACTTTGGATTGCCGACATGGATTTCGAAGTATGTCCGGAAATCTATGAAGCTCTACGCAGACGTGTAGAACACAAAATCTACGGCTACCACACAGCCCCTGACAGCTATTGGGAGTCGATTGTCAACTGGCTCGGACGTCGCCACGACTTTCACGTGACGCGTGAAGAACTCTGCTACATGCCGGGCATAGTCCGTGGTATTGCTTTTATCATCAACTATTTTACGAAAAAAGGAGACAAGATTCTCATCCAGCAGCCTGTGTACCACCCGTTCCGCCAACTGATGGACGGACACGGACGGAAATTGGCGAAAAATCCGCTGAAACTTGACGACAACCGCATGTCGATGGACCTCGACTTATTAGAGAAGCAA
>USOC01000043.1 GCA_900556245.1 uncultured Prevotellaceae bacterium | reverse complement strand
CCGCGAAGAACTCCATCTCGTGGCTTCTGCTGGGATTTCCTACAATAAGTTTCTGGCAAAGATAGCCTCGGACTATCGGAAACCCGATGGACTTTGCACCATCCATCCTTCGCAGGCGCTTGATTTTATCGCACGGCTGCCTATCGAATCGTTTTGGGGAGTAGGAAAAGTGACAGCCGCCAAAATGCATGCCATGGGCATCCACAACGGTGCGTTGCTCCGGTCGTATTCAAGGGGAGGACTTGTCGGCGCATTCGGAAAGATGGGCGGTCTTTACTATGAGTTTGCGCGGGGTGTCGACGAACGTCCGGTGGTGGCGGAGCGTGTCCGGAAGTCGGTGGGTTGTGAGCGTACGCTGGAAAAAGACATTTCGCGCCATTCCCTGCTTGTGGTCAATCTCTACCAGTTGACGCTGGAGCTGACTGAACGGTTGAAACGTCATGATTTTCAAGGCAACACGCTAACGCTCAAAGTAAAGTTTTCCGACTTTACGCAGGTGACGCGCAGCCGGACCGTCGAGTATGCCCTGAGGCGGAAGTCCCAAATCCTTCCGTTGGCGAAAGCGTTGCTTGCCGAGGTGGAGGCGGATGCTTTGCCCGTGAGGCTGCTGGGGCTGTCGGTCTCTAATCCTGTGGCTGACGGAGTCCGGCAAGTGGCGGTGCAATTGTCGCTTGATTTCTAGCGTTTAATACCTGTTTCCTGATAAAAACGGTCGAGAAAAGTCGTCAGAAAAGCGTGTCGCTCCTCTGCCAAGCGTCGTCCGGAAGCGGTATGCATCAAGTCTTTCAGCAGAAGCAGTTTGTCGTAGAAGTGGGCAAGGGTCGTGTCGGGATCGTCCGGGCGTGAGGCGTTGTAGAACGGACGTTGTCGGGCAGTGCCATAGGCAATGGTCCGGATTATGCCGATTGCGCCGATGGCATCCAGACGGTCGGCGTCGCGCACGATTTCCGCTTCCAAGGATTGGAGTGGCGGATTTTTTCCTTTGTCGAACGAAATTGTGCGGATAATGTCGTCTATCGCATCCGTTTCTTCAGAGGTAAAGCCTTCCTGATGCAGAAAATCCGCAATGAGACGGCATTGGGCAGAGGTGTCGTCGAATAGCTTATGGTCGGCACAGTCATGCAGCAAAGAGGCGGCCAGAATGATGCGCAGATTGCCGCCTTCCTCAGCCTGTAACTTTCGTGCGTTTTCTGCAACTCTGAGAGCATGCTGAGGACCGTGGCCGGTAGGGTCGTCACCCAGCTGCTGTTTCACGAACGGCATCAGCCTTTCTATGAGTTGCCCGCTATTCTTCATAGATCATTTTGCTAGTCATTCCTCCGTCGTCCACAATGTCTTCGCCATTGATGAAATCGTTTTCCGAAAGGCTGAGAAACAAGCAGATGCGGGCTATATCCTCAGGAAGTCCCACGCGCTTCGAAGGATGCTGAAGATGGTCGGACGGTTTTAGCCGCTCATAGCCTGTTGTTTGAATCCATCCCGGCGAGATCGAATTTACAGTGATTCTGAAGTCGGAAAGCGACATGGCCAATGCGTGGGTCAGAGCGCGCATACCGCCTTTTGAAGCTGCATAGCCCTCCGATCCAGGTTCGCTCATCAGGTGGCGGGTCGAGCAGATGTTGATGATTCTCCCGTAGGGATTCTTTTCAGTCTGCGATTGGCGGAAGTGCGCCATCCAGCGGGCGGCGACAAATGCCGGACGCAGGTTGGTGGCGATAATCCGGTCGAATTCTTCAATCGTTGTGTCGGTCAGTGCCTTGAATTCAGAAATGCCGGCATTGTTGACAAGGACATCGATATCGCCCCAGTCGTCAGCGACTCGTTGCAGGCAACGTTCGAGAGCGTCGCTGTCGCGCACGTCGGCCGGATAGAAGCGAGCGCCGGTTGCTTCTGCAGTCGCTTGCCCGGTTTTTGTATCGCAGTCGCAGAACGCTACTTTGCAGCCCGTGTTGCGAAATGCTTCTACGATGGCTTTGCCTATCCCCGCTGCACCTCCGGTCACAAAAATGCGCCGACAAGGGAACTTTATGGACAGCGTTCCTGGTTTAGCCCCCGACGGCGTGCGGAGAACACGCTGCCGAGGGCTTGATTGTTTTGCTTTATATTCTTCGAATTTTTTCTCTAAATAATTATCAGCCATATCTTTTCTTTATAATAGACTCCAGGAGGCTGTCAATCCGGCCATGACGATAGCCACCATGCTCATTAGTTTGATCAAGATGTTGAGGCTCGGACCGGACGTGTCTTTAAACGGGTCGCCGACCGTATCGCCCACGACAGCCGCTTTATGCACATCGCTTCCTTTGCCGCCAAAGTTGCCTTCTTCAACGTATTTTTTCGCATTGTCCCATGCACCGCCTGCATTGGCCATGAATACCGCCAAGACAAAGCCCGAAGATAGACCGCCAATCAGCAAGCCGATGACACCCGGCACACCAAATAGTAGTCCCGTCAGAATCGGTGCCGCAATGGCAAGCAGCGACGGCAGTACCATTTCGCGCTGTGCGCCCTTGGTGGAGATTTGTACGCAGCGGGCGTAGTCGGGTTCCGCTTTGCCTTCCATGATACCTTTGATGGAATGGAACTGGCGGCGCACTTCTTCTACCATGTGAGAAGCCACGCGACCGACGGCGTTCATTGTCAATCCGCAGAAGAGGAATGCCATCATGCTGCCTATAAAGATGCCCGACAGTACTTTGGGGTTCATCAGCGTCACATCGAAATAAACCATGAAGTCGGCAAAGTCCGCCTGGTGTAGCGGAATCATGTCGCCCGCCACTTCGATGTCTTTCGTGCCGATACGTTCGATGACTATGCTGATTTCTTCGATGTAGTATGCGAGCATGTCCAGCTCGGTGTGAGCGGCTGAGCCGATTGCAAATCCTTTGCCTGTAGCGGCGGTTGTGTTGCCTAAAGAGTCGAGCGCATCAGTGCGTTGGCGCACTTCCTTTCCGAGCCCGCTCATTTCTGCATTGCCGCCGGCGTTGTCGGCAATCGGTCCGTAAGCATCTGTGGCCAGGGTGATTCCCAAGGTGGAAAGCATGCCTACGGCTGCGATGCTGATGCCATAGAGCCCCATGCTGATGTTTGAAAAATCGAACCCGGATCCGAGCCAGTAGGAGATGATGATGCCGGCTACGACAGCCAATACCGGAATTGTTGTCGAAATCATGCCCAGGCCGATGCCGGAGGTAATAATCGTTGCCGGACCTGTTTTTCCGTTTTCAGCCAGCCGACGGGTTGGGCGATAGGACTGCGAAGTATAGTATTCTGTCGATTGCCCGATTACCACTCCGACAAGAAGTCCGACAACAACCGCAGAAGCAATGAATTGCCAGTTGGGTATGCCAAGTAGCCAGAAAATGAGGAATGTTGCTCCGACAATCAGGAGGGAGCTGAGGTTCGTGCCGAACGAGAGGGCGCGCAAAAGCCCTTTCATGTCGGTATTTTCTTTGGTGTGGACTGAGAAGATTCCCACGATAGAGAGCAGAATGCCTACAGCCGCAATCAGCATCGGCGCGACAACAGCCTTAAACTGCAATGCAGCGTCGCCAAGCGGCATGAAAGCCGCGGCGCCCAATGCTGCCGTAGCCAGAATCGAGCCGCAGTACGACTCATACAGGTCGGCACCCATGCCTGCAACGTCACCGACATTGTCGCCTACATTGTCGGCGATAGTGGCCGGGTTGCGCGGGTCGTCTTCCGGAATGCCTGCCTCTACTTTTCCTACGAGGTCAGCACCCATGTC
The DNA here is from genome assembly GCA_900556245.1 of uncultured Prevotellaceae bacterium. Lineage (GTDB taxonomy): Bacteria > Bacteroidota > Bacteroidia > Bacteroidales > Muribaculaceae > Limisoma. The sequence continues at coordinate 3,968 of USOC01000043.1, read as the reverse complement.
GGCAGCTTTTGTGTAGATGCCGCCACCGACGCGGGCAAACAGCGCCTGTGTCGAAGCTCCCATGCCGAATGTAAGCATTGTGGTGGTGATGATGCAAAGTTTTGTGGTAGGGCTTGCCAAATCGTCTGCAATGAAATGGTCAAGTATCAGATACCAAACGGAGATGTCGAGCAATCCGAGTCCGACCACGACAAGCCCCATCACAGCTCCGCTTCGGAATGCCACGCGAAGTCCGCCGTTCAGCGAACGCCGTGCTGCATTGGCCGTACGAGCCGAGGCGTAAGTCGCGGTTTTCATGCCAAGGAATCCGGCAAGACCGGAGAAGAAACCTCCGGTGAGGAAAGCTACCGGCACCCAGTGGTTTTGCAGGTCGAAGCCGAAGGCCATCACAGAAAACAGAACTACGAGAGCTGCGAATACGATTGCCACAATCTTGTATTGCTGGCGAAGGTAGGACATAGCGCCTTTGCGGACGTGTCCGGCAATTTTGCGCATTGTGGGCGTGCCTTCATCTTCGCGTTTCATCTGACGGTAGAAGTGCCATGCAAGAGCCAGTGCGCAAAACGAGGCTCCCGGTACCATCCAAAAGAGGTGTGTTTCCATAAAAAAGTGTTTTTTGTTAGGGTTAATATTCAGAGCGTAAAAATAAGCATTCGCCGGCAAATAGCTAAAAAGAAGAATCCTAAAAACTCTTAATCCGACTGCCGGGAACGCATCCTCTTTGGTCGGCCTGAAAAAAAGGAGATTGTGACGATTCACAATCTCCTTCCGTTTGTCTTGTCCGTATGAGTGTTTAGCGATTTCCGCCGGCCCACCACACTTTCTCTGTGAATATGTAGAGACCGTCGCCGTAGAGCGTCGTGATGTTCGGGTTGGCAATCACGTCGCTATTTCCGTAGGGCAGACGTTGCGGGAAACGGTTCATGCCGTTCTGCAAGTTCTTTGGATTGGTCAAGGCTACATAGTTGCCCTTTTCGCCTAATGCCTCGAAACGGCGAATGTCGTTGTAAGCCTCAATATGCTCGTCTCGACATTGCGAGAGGTATTTTTGGGTCATAATCTCTTTGAGGGCGTTGTTTGCAAGACTGGCTGAGAGCGAAGCATAGTAGGAGTCTGCATCTGAAGCCAATTCTACTCCAAACGAACCGTAGTCATCGAAAGATGCTTTGATTGCAGTCTTCAGGTCGCTGCTATAGTCTGCGCCAGAGCGTGCTTTCAATTCGGCAAGAATGAAATGGATTTCAGCTTTGCTCAGTAAATGGATGGATGCGGCTTCCCCTTTTTCGTAGGAGACGACATTCAACCAAGCCGGCAGCGCAAAACCTTCGCCTTGAGCCGTACCGTAGATGATTTGAGCGTCTTCTGTCTTGCCCGGCGTAGCGATTGCTGTGGAAAGAACCTGTCCGTTGTAGGCCCATGGCGTAGCATAGACGGCAAGACGCGGGTCGTTGCGCTCTGTCATCAGGTCAGCCACAGTCTTGGATGCGGCATGCGACATGCGGTCGCCCCAGAAAGCGGCCCATGGGTTGCTGTTTGCGCTTGCATAGTCGGTGAATCCGGTGATTTCTGCACCGTCAAAGCCCAATTCGATGGCTTTTTCGGCAGCGGCAAGCGCTTCGGCAGCTGCATTGCCGTCTACCTTCATCAGGTGGAGTTTATAGCGGGCTTTCAAGGCATAGGCAAAAGCTTCCCACTTGGCCACATCACCTGCAAAAAGGATGTCTTGCTTTCCGGCAAACGCGATTTTCCCGGCTTTTGCTTCGTTGAAGTCAGCCACGGCACCATCCAGCAAGGAGAAAATTTCCTTATAGATATTGCTTTGGCTGTCGACTTTCGGTTGCTTGCTGAGACCGGCTTCCGTGCATGGTACGTCACCAAACATATCTGTCAAGAGACCGTAGTTGAGGGCAAGCATCGTTTTCGCCATTCCGCGAACGTCGACTTGCGATGCAAATTTGCCGCCTTCCTCAGCCTTGGCGATAGCCTTTTTCAGGTTGAGTACGTTGTGGTAGGTCGAGTTCCATGTGTTGTTGAACGTGCTTGAACTTGCAAGCATCGAGTTGTTGCGGATTTCAGCGTTGTAGAATTGGTTGTAGCCTACGCCGACGAGTTGCTCCGTATAGGAAGATGAATAGAACGAAGCATCGCCGCTGACCGTGTAATAGCCGGTTTCCATGATTCCTCCCGTGATTTGGAGAGCCGGAGCGATGTTCTCGTCGCTCGGGTTGTCCGGACGGTTGTTGATGCGGTCCATCACATCTTCCGTGCAGGAAGAGAATGCGACGGCAGCCAAAGCCATGAATATATATTTTTTCATTTTCTTACGTAGTTTAAACTGATTAGAACGAGAATTTAAGACCTCCTCCGAAGCTCATTGTCTGCGGTATGGAGTAGTTTTCAAAATATCCGCCGCCATTGTTGTTGCCGAGCGAAGATTCCGGATCGAATTCCGGCATTTTGGCCCATACAAGGACGTTGCGGGCAAAGCCGAACACGGACATGTTGAACGAGCCGAAGGAAGGCAGGTCGTAGGTGAGTGTCAGATCGCGCATTTTCAGGTAGCTTGTGTCGTAGACACCGGCCTCTGAGATGTCGCCGAGTGTCGTGTAGTACTGTTCGGCATCTACCTTTCCTGTCCATTCTTCGTAGACAGGAGCTTCGGCTGTTCCGGTATTGATTACTCCGGAGATGACAACTCCTCCATTGGCGCGTGCTTCTGCCGTTTCTTTTGTCGCACCGAACATATTGAGGACATTGCGTGTTCCGTAGAACATCTTTCCTCCCTGCTGCCAGGTCCACGTCGAAGAAAGCGACAGACGCTTGTAGCGGACGTTGAGGTTGAAGCCCATATTGAAGTCCGGCGAGCAAGAGCCAAGGTTGATGTCACCGGCTGTCGCAGTCGGCATATAGCCATTGTCCTTGTCCAGGATGATGCGTCCTTGCGGGTCGCGGGCATATCCGATACCGTAGATAATCGGGTAGGTTTCTCCCACTTGTGCTCGGATTTGCGGAGTGGCGTAGCCGGTCAGCATGATAGAAGTGACACCGTTTGCCAGTTTCTCAACCATATTGTGGACTTTCGTAAACGATGCTCCCAAGTCAATGTCCCAATCCTTGTTGCGGAAGAGCGTCGCGCTGACATTCACTTCGTGGGAATTGGTCTTAATCTCACCGCCGTTGGTAAGCATCGACTGGTAGCCGCTCGAACCGGCTTGCGGTACGTTCATAATCTGGTCGGTCACGTCCTGATAGCTGTAGGTGTAATCGATGCGTAGACGGTTGTCGAACAACACGAGGTCGAGTCCTGCTTCAACGTTGAACGTGTTCTGCGGCTTGAGGTTTTCGTCGTATGCGCGGAAGAAAGGAACGTAGGTGCCCGCACCGTTAAACGGATAGGTCATCGGATTTCCCATGTACATGCCGCCTCCGAATACGGGAGTGTAGTAGAAGTTCTGCATATATCCTCCGGCCTGACCCACTTGAGCTACCGATGCGCGGATTTTACCCATTGTCAGGAATTTGTTGTTCTTCAATTCCGGAAGGTTGGAGAATAGCCAGGAGGCTGACACCGACGGATAGAAGAAGCTGCGGCTGTTGCGCGGCATCGACGAAAGCCAGTCGTTACGTCCGGTTGCCGACAGGTAGATCATGTCTCTCCACGAAAGGTTGACGCTGCCGAAAATACCGACCGAACGTTCTGCGTAGGTAGCTTCCTGCGAGTTGAAAGACGTAGCGTTGCTGATGGTAGGCATTCCGTAGTAGTTGAAGCCTGTACCTTCATTGTACCATTGGCGCAATTGTTGGTGGTTCACTTCATTTCCTACCATGGCATCCAGCGCCCACTCGCGGTCTTTACCAAATTGGATGGAGAAATTGGCGGTCACGAGGTTGTTGAATGTATTGTTTGTTACGCCTTGGTTGAGGATGTGTCCTGTCTTGTAGGAAGCGGAGCCGTATTCGTCGACTTC
>USOC01000042.1 GCA_900556245.1 uncultured Prevotellaceae bacterium | reverse complement strand
CGGAGATACCTTGGTTATACATGTGGTTGACGGCGTTGTCACCGCCACCGCCGACTCCGACCACTTTGATGATAGGCGTACCGTTCTCGTTAAATCCGCCTTGGTCGGCATTCTCTTCCGACGGAAATATCGTCGAATTTTTTGCTATATCTTCTGAACTGTACATCTGCTATTTCTTTTGATTGTTGTCATTCTCATCGTCATCGTCGTCTCCCTCGTAAATCGTGTCGAGACCTGATGAGATTGATTTGAAAATCCGTTTCATAAAGCCCGGACGCTTGGACTTCTGTTCCGTCTTTTGACGCCGACCCGACAAGTTGACTCCCACCTCGTCGCCATCGTCTTCATCCTCGTCTTCAATTGGATTCATATCGTCGGGCAGCTGCATCAATTCCATACAATTGACCGATTCCGTATAGCCGGAAACTTCAAGAACCACCGACAACAATTGTGGGACACCTGCCAACCCGGAATTATCTGCCACTCCTTCAATCTGACCGATTCTGACAGGCAAATCAAATATCGAACGTAACAAATCCGGCATCCGTTTCAGCCGCATCCCGCGTCCGGTAGCGACAATACCTGCCGGCAACTGATCTGGTGTGAACTGTGCCAGTTTCAACTGGTTGTAGACGTTCTCCATGATTTCTCCGCTACGAGCCGTCACATAATTGGCTACATCAAGCGAACTGACTCCGGCGATATCGAGCTTTTCCAAATCGACTCCGGCCGACATTGCATCGCCGTAATTGCACTTGATTTTTTCCGCCGATTCTTCCATAATATTGAGCGCCACAAGGTCTTTCGTGATATTGCGCGAACCCATCGGAAGCACATTGAGATACATCAAGCGATTGTTTTTATAAATCGACACCGTTGTTGTTTCTGCTCCATGGTCGACAAGCAGACAACCCAACTGACGTTCTTCTTCCCTCAGCAACGAACTGGCTACCGCCAAGGGTGTCACTACGAAGCCTTTCACCTCGATATCAAGACGGTCAAACACCATCTGAAGATTACGACGAGTCTGCGGGCGGCACAGGATTGCGTTCATTGCCGCATAGAGATGCGAACCGACCGAGCCTACCGGATTGGTCACTTCAGCTCCATCAATCTGATACGAACGCGGCACAACATCGAGTACCCGTCCCTCTTCAAATCCGGCGATGGCTTCTCGCTTGATTTGCAGGATGAAGTCGCGGCTCACCGGTTGCTCTTCCGCCAACTCCCGCTCTATTTCTACAGTTTCAGTATGCAGCGAGCGTCCTGCCAGACTCAAATAGACGCTTTTCACCCGACGCGGGGCGATATTTTCGTCCATCTGGATACGCGACAACAAAACACTGACCTTGTTGCAGACCTCATCGACATTGATGATGCTGCCATAGCGCACACTGTCACTGATGGGCACTTCATGGTAACACACAATCGAAGCATCTGTCTCTCCCGGCGTACGGGCTGCCACAATGCCGGCGATGTGCGAACTGGCTATTTCCAATACTACAATATACTGCTTGTCTTCCATCTCGTTAGTTAATATCGGGTTCTAATTCTGGTTGATTGGTTCGGGCTCTTCTTCGTGTCCGATGTTCTCGTCTTGAATCCAAAGTCGCGATGTAGCGTTGCGTTTGGTCGCCACAACTTGATTGTTCCACTTCAGATTGATTGTATCATAGATGAGCCAGCCTTTGACCGGCAAAACCTCTCTGTACATGCGCATAAGTTTCGCAATTTTAGCGTCAAGATTGCCGAGAGTCCCCAAATTGATGACATGCCCTGCAATATTCGGCACGATAAACACATTGGAGGAATCAGCCACTTCTACCGACGATACCAAATGACGCAAACATTCGTTGGTCGTCAGCCGGTCAATCAAAGGCAACAAGCGCTGGGGCGGAAATTGCCCGCTGAAATTACCTTTCACGACCGGAACGTCTACAAAGATTTCCGGCATCGAAGGCACTCGCTTCCCTTCTCGATTGATGTAGTATGACCCGGAACTGTCAAAAACGCGCATAACCGGCTTCACCGGCCACACTTCGAGCCGTACTGTGTGGTCGCTGCATTTGAAACACTCCACATGTTCCACGTAATACTGTTTGTTGAAACGTTCTTCAACGGTTTTCGTGCGAATTTCCGACAACGGCCTGCCCGTCAGATTGAATCCCATCCGTTTCATTTCCGACTGGAGAAATTGAGGCGTGACGAACTTCAGCGTGTCGCCTTCATCATTGACATTCAACGACACACCGACACAACGCTCTTTCGCTCCGACTTCGCCGGTCCAAAAAAACGATGCAACGACATAAGCCGAAGCCAAAACCGTCATTATGTAGAAAAGCACTTTTTTCAACACTTCTCTCTCAATTCTTTACAGATTTGCGGCAGGTAGTTGCACACATCTCCTGCACCAACTGTCAATAATATTTCAAAGTTACGTTTTTTTATTGTGTCTGCCAACTCTTCTTTCGTGCAAAGTGCTTTGTCGGCGCATTTTATATCTTTGAATATGATTTCAGAAGTAACTCCGGGAATCGGAAGCTCACGAGCCGGATAGATATCGAGCAAAACAACGGAATCTGCATGCGACAAAGCTTTTGCAAATTGAGCTGCAAAATCGCGAGTTCGCGTATACAGATGAGGTTGGAACACAACTGTCAGCCGACGTCCGGGATACAAATCCTTCACTGAGCGTATGCTGGCCTCCAACTCATCGGGATGGTGGGCATAGTCATCGATGACGACACGTCCGCCAGCACCCGGCTCTTTCAGCCAAAACTCGAAGCGGCGCTTCGGTCCGAGAAACGAGCCGACAGCAGAACGAAGCACCCCATCAGTCACTCCCGCCAGTCGACAGACTGCCATCGCCGCCACCGCATTTTCAATATTGATGTCGACCGGCACACCGAGCTTCACATCGCGGACTACGCCGTCTGGCGCCACAAAATCGAAAATGATTTCTCCGTCGGCTTTTCTGACATTCTCCGCATGGAAGTCTCCCTCGTCGCGGGAATAGGAATAGACCGTTACGCCCTGCTGCGGACGCGGACGCAATTTCAGCCCGGTGTGGCAAATCAGCGTTCCGCCGGGACGCACAAGCTCTGTGAAATGCGCAAAGCTCTCCAGATAGGCCGCTTCCGTTCCATAGATATCAAGATGATCGGGGTCTGTAGCCGTCACAACGGCAATATACGGGTTGAGCCAATGGAACGAACGGTCAAACTCATCGGCTTCAATAACCGTATAGGGGCTGGATGCGCTATACAGGAAATTGCTGTCGTAATTACGCAATATTCCTCCCAGAAAAGCATTGCATCCAATCGAAGAACAGTGAAGGATATGGGCTGCCATACTGGACGTGGTAGTCTTTCCGTGAGTTCCGGAAAAACACAGCCCCTTGGAGTCATGCGTAAGCAGTCCGAGCACCTGTGCGCGCTTCATGATGTCAAATCCGTTGTCACGAAAATAGGCAAGTCCGGCATGTGTCGCCGGAACAGCCGGCGTATAGACTACCAAAGTAGTGTTTTGGTCACGACAAAAATCGGGAATAAGGCTGACGGATTCATCATACACGATTTCCGCACCCTCCTTGGCGAGTTGTTCAGTCAGAGCCGTAGGGGTACGGTCATACCCCGCCACGCGACAGCCTTTCAAGAGATAGTATCTGACAAGTGCCGCCATTCCAATACCACCGGCACCTACAAAATAAATATTCTTATATTCTTTTTGTTTCATTTCTTTTTTCGATTTTTCCGGCCAAAGCAAGCACCCAGTCAACAATCTCGTCGACAGCATTGGGCAAGGCCATTTTCGATATGTTTTCCGACAATTCACGCAGGCGGCCGTCATCAGCGGCCAACGGCAATACCGTGGCAAGCAACTTTTCGGGAGCCTCTGCATCCGACACCATCACCGCCGCACCTCTCTCGACAAGCGCCATGGCGTTTTTTGTCTGATGGTCTTCCGCCACATTCGGCGACGGCACTAGCACAGACGCCTTGCCAAGCAATTGGAGTTCGGAAATTGAGCTGGCTCCCGCACGCGAAACGACTAAATCGGCCGCACGATAGGCTTCGTCCATATTGCTGACAAAGGCCATTTGAACGACATTGCAGGGCTGCGCCTCGGCTATGACCTCTTTAGCCCGGCCGTCGTAAAGCTTTCCGGTCTGCCAGATGAATTGCACATCAGAATCCTTAATCTGAGCCATTGCAGCTTCCATACATTGATTGACAGTACGGGCGCCAAGACTTCCTCCGACCACGAGCACGGTGCGCCTCTGAGGAGCAAGTCCGAATTTCTCACGGGCCTCTTGCGGCGTCAGCCGGCATTGGAGAATATTCTGGCGCACGGGGTTACCCGTCAGATGTAACTTTTCGGCAGGAAAAAATCGCCCCATACCTCCGTATGCCACACAAATCACATCGGCCTTCTCAGCCAAAAGCTTGTTGGTCACTCCGGCATAGGAGTTTTGCTCCTGGATGAGCGTAGGAATGCCGCGCTTCTGAGCAGCCTTCAGCATCGGACCACTGGCGTAACCCCCAACACCGACCACCACTTGCGGACGAAACGTATCGAGCACACCACGCGCCTTACGCATACTTTTATATAAACGGAAAAGCACCTTCACGTTGCGCAACAGATTTTTTCTGTCGAAACCGCTGACAGGCAGACCGATAATCTGGTAGCCGGCTGCCGGCACTTTTTCCATCTCCATACGGTTTTCCGCACCGACAAAAAGGATTTCCGCATCAGGGAAACGCTCTTTCACTCCGTTGGCGATTGACAAAGCGGGGAAAATATGTCCTCCGGTTCCACCGCCACTGACCAAAACCCTCAATTCTTCCTCTGTCTTGTTCATATTCGTCTGAATTTTTCTATTTATTCACCCGTCGGATTGGCGGCCCGCATCTGCTCGGGCAACGCCTCTTTCTCCTGACGGATATCCTTTGCCACATTGGCTTTTGTCGTTGCCGTCCGACTGACGCTAAGCATCACACCGAAAGCCATACAAGTCACCAATATCGAAGTACCTCCCTTGGAAATCAAAGGCAAAGGCTGACCCGATACAGGAAAGACTCCCGTAGTGATGGCCATATGGAAAAAAGCCTGCAGCACAACCATCAAAGCCATTCCCATCACCAAAAATGCAGGGTAGGCCCTGACACATTTCCGGGCAATGTTTCCAGCCCTAATCAGCAAACTGAAATAAAGAGCTATCATAAAAAAACCTCCGACAAAGCCAAGGTCTTCCACGACAATGGAAAACACATAGTCGGAAAACGCAAGAGGCAGACGGCTCGTCTCGCGTGAGCCTCCGGGCATTTGTCCAATCCATCCGCCGTTGCCTTGTGCCATATAGGAATACATCTCCTGTTCATTATCGGCTGTAATCGGCAGTGTATAGGCGGGCGGGCCAAACCATCTGTCAAGATAACGGTCGATTCGCCCCGACCATGTTTCGTCGCGCAGCCTCGAATCGCTTTGGCCGGCAGTCTCAACCGCCTCTTTGTCCAAATCCTCCAGAGAACTTTTCTCGATAAGGCCTTTAACGCCCATAAACACCACGCCTACGACAAGATATACGGCTATGACGTTCATCAATTTTTTTCCTTTCGTTCCCCCGATAATGAGCAGGGCAAAACTGATGCACATGAACAGAATCGTATTGGTCATTCCCTGCAACAGGAGCAGACCTCCGAAAGCAGTTACCACAAAAACACACAGTACCAGCCCATTATTGCGTACAACTCCTTCTTTCTTATCTATGAATCGTGCCAATAGAAACGATAGCATCATGACAATGGCTATTTTAGCCAATTCCGCCGGCTGAAGAGAAAACCCGAAAAAAGGGATGGCGCGCTGCGCTCCGTTGACAACCTCGCCGAATACCATCGCAAACACCATCGACCCCACCGTGAAAAGAGTGAACAGCAACGACGGGACAAGCAGCCGAATATAATTCATTCTGGAGACTATCATCATAATGACCGTCCCGACGACCAACAGTCCCACATGCTTGATCATTGGCATATAAATGCTTCCTGCCATCACTATCTCACGGCTCGATGCGGAATACGACTCCACAATCGAGACCAGACACAGCGTCACGTAAACCCCCAAAATGTAGGAGTCGGGCTTTTGCTTCTTTTTCTCCGAAATCTCCGTTGCCGTCATAGTGCCTCTTCTATTGTTTCAGTTTTTTCGCCTCATCCTTAAATTGACGGCCACGGTCTTCATAGCTTTTAAACAAGTCGAAGCTCGCGCAACAAGGCGACAAAAGCACCGTATCGCCGGGTTTTGCCAAACGCGCACATTCTCTGACCGCATCACCAACGGAATGAGTGTCGGAAATCACCGGCACTTTCCCTGCAAAAAACGACTTGATTTTCTCATTGTCTTTTCCCATGCAGACGATAGCCGTCACCTTGTCAGCGACAAATTTCTCTATTTCCGAATAATCGTTACCCTTATCCTTACCTCCGAGAATCAGCACCACCGGCGTGTTGACGCTTTCAAGAGCATACCAGCAGGAATTGACGTTTGTGGCCTTTGAATCATTGATGTAACGCACACCGCCGATGGTATCGACATATTCCAGACGATGCTCTACCGCCTCAAAATCGGACAGTGCGCGACGGATAACCTCTTTTCGAATATCAAGCAACGATGCCGAAAGTCCGGCAGCCATCGAATTATACAGGTTGTGCAGTCCCGGCAACGCCAGCTCGTCGACCGGCATTTCAAAACCGTTATGTCCGGCAGGAGCGAATTTCAGCACGTTTCCGTCCTGAAAAGCGCAAGCCCCTTCCTCCGGCTCTTCAGAGAAGGGCAGCATCTGAGCTTCGACCTTGATATGCCGAAGCTGCTCGGCAATGACAGGGTCGTCCTCCCAAAAGATAAAAGAGTCGTCTTTAGTCTGGTTTTGGAGAATGCGGAACTTTGCGTTGACATAGTTCTGCATCTTATGGTCATAGCGGTCGAGATGGTCAGGCGTGATATTGAGAATCACAGCAATATTGGCCTTAAAGTCATACATATTGTCCAACTGGAAGCTGCTCAACTCTATAACATAGACATCGTGCTTCGTGGTAGCCACTTGAAAAGCAAGACTTGCGCCGACATTACCGGCAAGACCGACGTTGAGTCCGGCATCCTTGAGGATGTGATAGGTCAGCATCGTAGTCGTTGTCTTTCCGTTACTACCTGTGATACACACCATTTTGGCATCCGTATAACGTCCGGCAAATTCTATTTCCGAAATAACCGGAATGTTTTTTGATTTTATTTTTTTGACAATCGGAGCCGTATCGGGTATTCCGGGGCTCTTCACGACTTCATCGGCAGAAAGAATTTTTTCTTCCGTATGGCCGCCTTCCTCCCACTCGATGCCATATTCATTGAGACGGGCTTTGTAGCGGTCGGCAATGGCTCCTGAATCAGACAACCATACTTCCATATTCTCCACCTTGGCGAGCACTGCGGCTCCAACGCCACTCTCCCCGCCGCCAAGCACTGCAATTCTTCGAGTCATTATCTTAGTTTTAATGTGATAAATGTCAATATAGCCAAAAAGATTCCGATAATCCAGAACCGGACAGTAATTTTCGATTCAGGAACAGGATTTACCGGATGATTCCATACGACGCCTTCCGCCGTTCGCCCGTCCTTCTGAAAATGATGATGAATCGGCGCCATCCGGAAGATACGTTTTCCACCGCTCATCTTAAAATAAGTTACCTGAATCA
>USOC01000041.1 GCA_900556245.1 uncultured Prevotellaceae bacterium | reverse complement strand
GCGCAACAGTTTGAAAGCCTTTATGAAAAATTCCGATCCGGAGACAGCTAAAGCAATCGTTGCCAAGACCGCCATCAGCCACTTCCCGAATGGGGTTGTGCCAATTGGCATCATTGATATAGCCATCACCGGTATTGCCATAGTCCAGGCTACCGCCAATTTCCTTCCCATTGACTGAAGCGATTTTCTGGCAGATGTTTCAGCGGTATTGTCGTCGGATTCCAGAAGCAAGTCGTAGCCGGCCTCTCTGACAGCCGATTGTATTTGTCGCAGGTTGATGGCTTTCGGGTCGAAGTCGACAGTCAAGGTGTTGGCCGCAAAGTTGACCGATGCGTTTGCCACCCCTTTCAGCCCTTTTACGGTGTGTTCGACATTGGCCGCGCAGACAGCGCAACTCATTTCGAGCACCGGCAATGTTTTCTTTACCATAAGCAATCGATTAAAATTCTGTAAATATAACGGAAAAAGAGGGAAAAGAGTTTGCGGAGGTGGTGGATTTGTCGGAAAAAAGTCGGAATCAGTATTTCCCGGAGCGAATGCGGTAGAGGGTTTCTTTGGTTACATTCAGAAATGATGCCAGCTGGGTGATAGATACAAGTTCGAGCAATTGTGGATATTTTTCCGCTACCCATTCATATCTCGACCGGGCATCCATATGGAGCATGAACATTTGTTCTTCAAGACGCTCAACGTGGTTTATGAGCCCGAAATTCATGAATTTATAAACTTCCCCGGCAGCATGTTCGGTGAGCGACTTGATAACGGGCAAAGAGATGTAGCATACATCCGTTTCGGCGAGGAACTGCACGAAGATGCGATATTCTCCGTTCTCCATGATTCGGTGGGGACGGACGATGAACTGGCTGGCAAACGTGAATCCCAGGTTATGTTCGCGTCCGTTGGCGATGTAGAACGTGCGGGCGGCACCCTGATGGAGGTAAATCAGGTGTTGGAGAATTTCGTTTTGTCCGTCGATGGTATGTCCTTTTTTGAAGGTTGTCCATTTCAGGTTGGATTGCAGAAAAGATTCGTCGTCTTCGGTGAGGCGAAAGACGCGTTTCATGTCTTCAAAAATCCGGAGCGTTTTGCGTATGTCGTTATTGTCTTTTTTCAAGGAATTCCTCTACTTTTTGTTTAACGTTAGTCATCAGCCAAAGGGGAGTCGATGTAGCTCCGCAGATGCCGATTGTCTCGACATTTTGCAGCCAGTCGGTATCGATATCCGTTTCAGAATAAATCATGTGGGTGTTTTCGTTAACTTTACGGCACTCATTGAAAAGAATCATGCCGTTGCTGCTTTTTTTTCCGCTGACGAAAATCACCAATTGATGAGTGGCGGCAAAATCCCTCATGCGCGGCATCCGATTGGCCACTTGCCGGCAAATCGTGTCGTGGCACTCAAAGCGTCCCTCCTGCTTTCTGGCGGCTATCGCGTCTTCGAGCAACCGCAATCCTTCCAGCGACTTTGTGGTTTGCGAATAGAGTACGATGTCGGCGGAGAAATTCACCTTGTCAATCCCGGAGACGTCTTCGACAACGATAGCCGCTCCGTCTGTTTGTCCGACCAGACCGTTGACTTCTGCATGTCCGGGTTTTCCATAGATGACGATTTGCGGGCGGTCGATTTCCTCGTATGTGCGACGTATTCGTTGTTGGAGCTTGAGGACTACCGGACATGTCGCATCGATGATTTCGATGCCGTTTTCCTTGGCGGTGTTGTAGGTCGAAGGCGGTTCGCCATGGGCACGGAGCAAGACCTTTACGTTCTTCAATCGTTTTAAATCGTCGTGAGTAATTGTCACAAGCCCTTTGCCTTCCAATCGTTCTACTTCGCTGGAGTTGTGGACAATGTCTCCGAGGCAGTAGAGCGTCCCGTCTTTTTCGAGTACCTCTTCCGCCTTTCTGATTGCCGATACCACGCCCGGGCAGAACCCTGAATTTTTGTCGATTTCTACGGTAGCCACTTGATAATCTGTTCGGTTTATTCTTGTGTGATTTTGTGGAACAAGTCGAGCAACCATCTATCTTGTTGTTCGATAGTCATGTCTGAGTTGTCGAGAACAACAGCGTCATCCGCTTTTCGCAGCGGACTTTCTGCACGCGTCGTGTCGATGCGGTCGCGTTCGCAAACATTGTGGAGAACTTCTTCGTAGGTTGTGGTGTTGTCGCCTTTTGCCTTCAGTTCCTTATAGCGACGTCGGGCCCGTGTCTCGGGAGAGGCATCAACGTAGACCTTCATTTCCGCATCGGGAAATACGACAGTCCCAATGTCGCGACCATCCATGACGATGCCTTTTTCGGCCCCCATTGCCTGTTGTCTGGCGACAAGTGCTCGGCGGACAGCGCCGACGGCGGCGACGATGCTCACTTTTGAAGAAACAATCATATTTCGGATTTCCGCTTCTACGTTTTCACCGTTGAGAATAGTCAGTGTGCGTCCGTCGTCGGCAACGTCAAAAGAGACGTTGATTTCGGGCAGCGCTTTTTCGAGGCGTTCGACGTCGAGCAAATCTCCGTCGAAAAAGCCGTTGCGCAGACAGAAGAGAGTCACTGCACGGTACATGGCACCGGTGTCGATATAAACGTAACCGATTTCTTTTGCCAGTTTTTTTGCCATGGTGCTTTTCCCGGAGGAGGAAAAACCGTCGACGGCTATTGTGATTAGTTTTCTTGTCTTATCCATAGATTTTTCTAAAATTCGTAGATGTTTGTAGCTAAGTTGACCATAAACGTCATTCCGCCTGAATGTGGTTGCGCCAAAGCGATTCCGACGCGGAATTTTGATGTGCGAAGTCCTGCACCGGCCGAAAAGCCGGAAATGAAGCTGCGGGAAAATCTTGCCATGTCGGTTTTGACTTTATGGTTGTAGCCCAATCCGACATAGAACTTATCGGATGGGGCGTATTCAAGTCCGAAAATAAGGTGCCGGAAAAAGTTGCTGATGAATTCATCTTTCAACTCAATCGGCGAGTTCGGATCGTTGTCGTCCGTGCGTTTATAGTAAGGCAGGCTCCATTTCGTCAGGTTGTAGGCTGTGACTGAGATTCGAAACGGACCGTTGTTGAGCGACTGCGTATAGCCCAATTGTATGTCCCAAGGGAGACGGTCGTAGCGGCTGTCAAAGCGTTTGACCTGTCCACCAAGATTTTTGACGGTAGCCGACAGGGACAGGTCTTTTTCGGGGTTGTAGTAGTTGATTCCGAGGTCGGCGGCTATTGCAAATGCCGAATACTGCTCATAGTTGGAGAAGAGGAACTTCAAGTTTACTCCGCCTCTCAGACGGTCGTTGAAGTCGTGTGAATACATTCCGCTGACAGCGATATCTCCGGCTTTGAACGACCCGGTGATTGTGCCTTCGGCGTCAGCCGATTTCATTTCTCCATATCCGAAATAAGAGATTCCGGCCGACCAAGCTCCGTGGTCGCCGGCTTCTTTGGCAAATCGCGCTGACATGAAGTTGCTGTTGCCTAAGTAGCGCATATACGACACCCCGAGCTGCATTCCTACTTCCGGACCAAGCAATGCCGGATTCTGCTCATAGAGGTTGACATCGTCGTCGATGACCGATATGTTCAGACCTCCGAGCGCATAGGCGTGGGAAGAGACCGGTATGTTCAGGTAGTTGTAGGCAGTGCCGTCCTGAGCCACGATAGAAACGGGGAGCAGGATTGTCGCCAAGATGCTATATAGAAGTTTCCGATAGTTCATAAGTTCTGTTTGCAAAGTTAGCGCAAACCGGTAGCAATGACAAAGGATGGTTTCAGAAATTGCGGAAGATTTGGCTAACTTGGCTTCGGCAAAGTTATAATCTTTATTTACATATAACGGAATCCGGGAATGATTCGTATATGGAATCGTGAAAAAAGGCGGCAATAAAGCAGCTTCCTTATGTAAAAAATCATAAAACAAATTCAAATTGTCACAAAAGAGTCGTCTGATACTTGCTTCATTAAAAATCCGCATATATATTTGAAGTGAAAGAATTACAAAGAAATGAGGACTATAAGTTGGTTAATCCTTGCGGTGTTGTCGACAGTGCTTGTTCCGATTGCTAACGGACAAGTTGCCCGGGTTGTCCTGGAGACATCCGGATGCAGTGCTCATGACAACTATGTGAATGTCTACGAATATGATTTCGTCGATGTTCGTCCGGAGTTTCCGGGAGAAGACAGGGGTCTAATCAACTATATCAACGAGACGCGCAAATACCCTTACGAAGCCTATAAACATCGCATTGAAGGCCGGGTGTTGTGCAGTTTTGTCGTAAATACAGATGGCTCAGTTTGTAATGTGTCGGTATTGAAAGGCGTGTGTCCGTCAATCGACAAAGAAGCTGTAAGAATCATTAGGGAGATGCCGTCATGGAAGCCGGGAAAGATGGGTGAGGAGGTTGTGCCTGTTCATTGTATTATTCCGGTTGCATTCCGGCTGTAGCCCGAGGTTCTTCATAGAAAACGACCACAAATCTTTTTCATAATCTTATATTTTTAGAACCTCCTAATCCGTTGATGGATCCGGAGGTTTGCTTTTTTATGTGTCATTTTGTCATCGGATTGGTTTCGGGCTTTGTAGAGAGGCTGCAGAAGGCACGTCTATGGCAAAGAACCTGCTGGTTTGTCAAGGTATGCGGAGGATGAACCGGCTCTGCGGAGACTTGCCGGAGCGGACAGTGAGAGTGGAGTCTGTGGCGAGGTTGCTGAAGGTGACGACAAGGACAGTCTTTCATTTTCAATCTCTTTTTTCAGAAAACGCTTTTGTCATTTCGCTCAGTCGGATTGACTTGGTTTCCTCCGGCTAAAGCCGAACTTTCCCTGTTCACGAAGTCGAAGGCATCGTGAACAGGGAAAGATTAGCCGTCACAGAGGTTGTTTTCTCTGTCTGTGGTGGGGGGGGAAGACGACATCGTTTGGAGGACGAACATTCGATTTGAGGCGTTATGCATCAATTGCTCGCTAAGGAGAATGCACAGACGGTCCGCCCCAGGGGTCTTTGCCTCTTGATGCCCGCCATTGGGCGACTTTTCTTCTTTCTTCCAATTCGTCTGATACGCTTTTCCCCGGCGGAAGTTTGCGGGAGTATTTCTTGGCTGCGGCGCTCGTTCCGCCTCCACAAACGACAGCGACAATCAGGACTTGCACAAAAATCTGCAGGAAAACAAGCGTCAGTCCCCAAATGGCAACCAGGGTTCCAATCAGATATATGATGCCGAATATCGTGAATGCCAAGCCGGACCATCGGCCAAGCGTTTGCATATTTTTGTGCAGGGCTTTTCCCAATCCTATTGCCAGACTGCCTAAAAGAACAACGATTGTTGCGATGTCTGCCACTGTGCCGCGGATGTCGAAAATTGACAGAATCAGAGCCGTGGCGAAAGCAAGGGGCAGACAGACGGCCAAGGATACGGCCATTGGCTTGACGGACAGTTTTTCGCCTTCTTTCAGGCTCAAGACGCCGACTTCATAAGATTTCAGGCTGAAAATCTGGAAGGCGGTGAAAATCACAAACGGTGCGACTCGCCACATAGAACCCCAAAAACCGTAGCGATCTTGTGAACACCACCAGAATGCGTCTTTGCCAAGAGTGGCAAATGCCCAGATTTCAAGCAGGGATGCGCATATGATGCATGACGGAACCAAAAACAAGGTCCATTTGCGGCTTTTCCAAGTTCGTGCGCCAAAGAAGGTCAAAAGGATTGCGGTCAGAAACAGGAAGGTGATAATGATGTACGGAGTGATAGATGCGAAAAAAATTCGTGCTG
This sequence comes from uncultured Prevotellaceae bacterium, assembly GCA_900556245.1. Lineage (GTDB taxonomy): Bacteria > Bacteroidota > Bacteroidia > Bacteroidales > Muribaculaceae > Limisoma. Next base: position 2,007 of record USOC01000041.1, on the reverse strand, counting down.
ACTTGTTTCTGTTCCACTCCGCATCGGCCCATGGATCGACAGTGCCCTCGGGATTGCTGTCGGAGAAGGAGAGATTGCTTGCGTGCATAGTGTATTCTTTTCCGTTGATTTTTACAACGGGGTTCTGCCCTTCAAGAAGCGTGCGGGTTACTTGCACCGTGTCACCCGGATGAAGGTGCATCGCAACGGCTCCAGGTGTCTCTTCTTTGCCGTCTTTCGAGACTGTGATTTCCATTACTCTGACGGAATCAGGGAAAAGAGGGTCGACTACATATTGCTGTCCCCATAAAGGGAACAGTGGAAACAGTGTCAGGATAAATAAGGCAATAAGATTTTTCATTCAGATTCTGATTTTGTTATTCCCCAAGCTAATTTTGACAAATATACGGAAAAATAAGATATGCAGCCTCTGTTTTGTCGGCTTTTTGCGAAAATTAAAAATTGTCGATGAAAAAGTTGTTTTCGCCGGCGGACAGTCCGTGAGCAAATTGATGAAAAAGTTTCTCTGAACGAAGAGGGGTAGTCGGTTTTCTCCGGTTGGAATCAATGAAAATGTTTTTGGGTGGCTTTATCCGCTGTCAATCGCAAAAATGATTTCGTGTGAAAATCCGGCTAACCGCCGAGGCTAAAAGGTGGCGGCGGTTAGCGGTGGCGTGGTTAAAGGACTTGATTGTTCGCTTTTTTTCTTTGTGTTGAAAAACATATGTAAATCCGTGATTATTTTAGGCGTATCCTTTTGCCAAAATGGAAAATTTTCGTAAGTTTGCTGTATATGCAATTACCATAAAATAGGGAGGGGATATTCATTAAAATTAATCGATATGAAGTGGTTGAAAAAATTCTTATTCTACTTTTTGTCTTTAGTTATGCTTCTGTGTCTTATGCAGAGTCCCCAAGTGGGCAAATAACAGTGAGTCACCAAGATGACAGATGGCATACATTGGGAGAGGTCTCTTGTGTGACGACGGATTCTCCACAAGGATTATACGACCTGATGACTACAACGGTGCAGGCAAGAGACAGAATGTCTTTGACCTTGGAGGTGAAATCTATTGGTGGCAAGTTCTGGTATCGTATCAGTGTGCCGGAAGCTGGGGGGTTCAAGTTTTTTTGTGAAAAAAAACACCAATATGTCTAGACCGGAAAATGCATGCTTCACTTGCATGTCGATTCGATCTTGGAATCATGATTTTATCCCAAATCGGGAACTCACATACTACTTGGATGTTCCGGAATAATTGACGGATTTATTCCATTTGCCTGTGAGGTATCCGAATTTTGCGTAAAAAATAGCAAGGGTGCGCTTTCGGTTTTTCTTTGGAGATAACATTTCAACGCATAGGTTTTCATTGCAATTGTTTTTCTGCTGTTTTATGGATGAGAATAAATTTGGTATGCCGGAGACCGTTTCCTTCTGAAATTCGGGGGATTTTATGTAAGTTTGCAGCAGAAAAGTGAAAAAATTATGAAAGTTGGAGACGTAGTGCGCTTTCTCAACGCAGTGGGCGGGGGAAAGGTGACAAAGATAGAAGGCAATATTGCATATGTAGAAGAGGCGGACGGATTCGAGACGCCTGTGATGGTCAGAGAGTGTGTGGTTGTAGATCCTGATGGCGGCATGATGCCTAAAAAGAAATACGGGAGCAACGAACCCAGCAAATATGAAGCACCTGCGGTTGAAAAACCGAAAGCGAAGGTGTCGGAAAACAATGTTCCGATTGTAGAGACTGACGAGGGGGAGACGCTGAATGTTGTCCTCGGCTATGAGGCGGCAGACTTGAAGCATCTGAACACGACGCGTTTCGACGCTTATCTGGTGAATGACAGCAACTATTTTCTTTATGTCGTATATTCCGCGCGTAATTATGACGGGAAATGGATTTGCCGTTACAATGGCATTGTCGAGCCGAATATTCAGGTGCATCTTGAAGAGCTTACACATGAGGATTTGCCGGAGCTTGAACGCATTTCCGTGCAATATGTCGCATTCAAACAGGAGAAAGACTA
>USOC01000040.1 GCA_900556245.1 uncultured Prevotellaceae bacterium | reverse complement strand
AGACTAACCTGTAAAAAAGATAGAATGTCTTTACATATTTAGATGTTATAGGCGTAAAAATACAAAATTCAATTTAGTTAGCATGATAAAGTAAACAATTTGCCTCGTAAAGATATTAACCTGTCATAAATTTTCCAACTTTTTTTAATAAAAAACTCGATGTTGTATAACATAGTTATTGAGCTATATTTTTGTTGGATAGAGAAGGCCGGATTTCTCTTAAAGAAATCCGGCCTTCGGTGTTTGGCCTGTCGGATGACTCCGGCACTATTGTTGGGTCATGTCTTTTGTATATCCGCCGCCGAGGGCTTTGTAGAGCTGGACGGTCGAAAGCAGTTCGTTGAGTACGGCGTTGTTCAGACCGATTTGCGCTTCCAACAGCTCACGTTGGGCGTCGAGAACGTCGATGTAGTTGGTCACTCCGTTGATGTATTGCAACTGCGCCAATTCGAGGTAGTTGCTTGCTGACGATTCGAGGACGCGCCACGACGAAGTGATTTCCTTGTTTTTTCGGGCGGCGATGATGGCGTCGTTCACTTCTTTGAAAGCTGTCAGCACCGCTTTTTGATAGGCATACACCTCTTGTTCATATTGAGCCTGGGTAGCCTTGTGCCGGGCTTTGTTTTTCGCCAGCCCAATGATCGGTTGGAGCAGGTCGGCTGCGCCGCTCCAGTACGGGCTTTTCAGGAATCCGCTCAACTGGTCGTTTTCGAAACCGAGTGCGCCTGTCAGGCTGATTTGTGGAAACATGCTGGTGAAGGCGATGCCAACTTTTGCATTGGCTTGTTTCAGACGGTATTCTGCGGCGTAGATGTCAGGACGTCGTTCGAGCAATGTAGAAGGCAGTCCGACCGGCAGAATGTCGGGGAGTCGCTGTGCATCGAGAGGCAGGCCGCGAGAAATGCCGTGAGGGTATTCTCCAAGCAGGATTGCAAGGTCGCTTTCCTTCATTTTGATAGCCTTTTCAAGAGTCGGGATGCGAGTTTCGGTTCTTGCCAGCTCTACAAGTGCCTGGTTGTAGGCCGTTTCCGAAGTAAGACCGCCGTCGAAGCGCAGCTTGGCGAGTCGCAGACCTTCCCGGGTGGCTTGTAGCGTCTTTTGTTCGATGTCCATTTGGCGGGCGATGGCGCAAAGTTCGAAGTAGGAAGAGGCTACTTGTGCGACAATTGTCATTTGCAAGGCTTTTTGCCCTTCGATGCTTTCAAGAAAAGCTGCCACGTCGGCTTCGCGAGCCCAGCGCAACTTTCCCCAAAGGTCAAGTTCCCAGGCAAAAGCCAGTTTGGCACTGACTTCCGGGCTACCCTTGTAGTTGTCGCCTCCATAGTTTTCGCCTTCTTTGTCGACGTGGAGTTTGATGCCCACGTCGGGGAAGATTCCTGCCGTAGAGATTCGTTTGGCAGCAGCCATTTCTTTGATTCTGGCGAACGCTATTTTCATATCCTTGTTGTTGACTAAGGCGCTGTCAATCATCTGTTGCAGTACAGGATCCTGATATAGGTCTCCCCAACGGATGTCAGCTACAGAGGTGCTGTCACCGGCAATCTCGAAGGTTTCCGGCATGCCGAGTTCAGGACGTTCGTATTTCTTGCCTAGCTTGCACGATGACATACTTGCCATAGCCATGGCGGCAACCAGGATGACGGGCATGAATGATTTGCCTTTAAGAAGAATCTGTTTCAATTTGATTTGTCTCAGTTTGTAGATTAGTACAAAGAAGAACGGAACAATGACGATGCCAAAGGTGATGGCAAAGAGCATTCCGAAGAACACTCCGGTACCGATGCTGTGACGTGATGCCGAGCCCGGTCCGCTGGAAAGAATCAGCGGGAGCATGCCCAACACAAAAGCCAGCGAGGTCATCAAAATTGGGCGGAAACGCATCTGAGAGGCATGGATTGCCGATTTCACGATATCACCGCCGGCATCGACTTGCACTTTGGCAAATTCGACAATCAGGATGGCGTTTTTCGCTGCCAAACCTATAAGCGTCACCAATCCGATCTGGAAATAGATGTCGTTTTCAAGACCGCATACCCAGATTCCAAGGAATGCGCCTACAGCTGCCACAGGCATTGAGAGCAATACGGCAATCGGCACAATCCAGCTTTCGTATTGAGCGGCAAGGAAGAGGAACACGAAGAGGAACACCAATCCGAGAACCATACCTGTCTGGCCGCCTGCCTGTTTTTCTTGATAGGATAGTCCGCTCCACTCCACGCCGATGTTGTCCGGCAGATGCTCTTTTGCAATTCGATCCATTGCGTCCATTGCCTCGCCTGTACTGTAGCCCGGAGAGGCCACGGCATTGATTGCTGATGTGGAGAACATGTTGAACCGCTTGATTGTGCCCGGGCCTGTCGTATAGGAGGTCGATCCGATGGCCGACAATGGCACCATTGACCCGTTTTTAGCCTTTACATAGAAAAGTTGCAGACATTCCTGATCGGCGCGGTAGGGCGCTTCTGCCTGAATATACACACGGTAGATACGGTTGAACATGTTGAAGTCGTTGACGTATACAGAGCCGAGGTAGGCTTTCATCGTGTTGAAGATATCAGCATTCGGGATGCCGAGGAACTGTGCTTTGTCTTTGTCCACATCGAAATAGAGTTGTGGGATTTCCGATTGTAAAGCCGAGGATACGCCTTGCAGTTCGGGTGCTTTTGCCGCATAGGTAAGGAACGTGTCGGTTGCGCTGACGAGGTCATCCCACGATGCATCGCCTTTTGCCTCCAGCTGCATTTCCAGACCGCCGCTTTCGCCAAGACCTGGGATGACGGGCGGGCGGGAAACGTAGACTTTGGCCTCGGGATAGTTGTGGAATTCATGTCAGAACCCTTGCGTTCTTCCCACGGCTTGAGAATGACGGTCAGAGTCGAGCGGCTTTGTGCCGTTCCGACGCGGGGGCTGCTTCCGGTCACGTTCTGAACATAGGCAACGGCCGGAAGAGAGTCGATGAATTCTATCGCCCGGTTGGTCACAATGCGCGTGCGTTCGAGCGTAGTGCCTTCCGGCATTTCGAGTTCAACCGTGAAATAGCCCTGGTCTTCTTCCGGTATGAAGCTCGTTGGGAGGAAATAGCTCAGCACAAAAATCAGTCCTACTGCAACGGCGAAAGCAAGGAGCACTCTGCGGGGGTTACGGAAACATACGCGGAGAATCTTGGCGTATTTTCGGTTGCTATAGGCAAGCCAATAGTTGATGAGCCGGAAGATTTTTTTCTTTTTCTTGTGTTCCGGACGGAGCAACAAGGCGCACATTGCAGGACAAAGCGTCAATGCGACAACCAGTGACAGCAGTACTGAAACGACAATTGTCACGGAGAACTGGCGGTAGAGCAGCCCTGTGATGCCATCGAGGAAGCTGACGGGGATGAAAACCGCCGCAAGCACAAGTGAGGTCGCTGTCAATGCTCCGGTCAGTTCGTGCATGGCCTTATGGGTCGCTTCCCGTTGTGAAAGTTTGTCTTCTTTCATGATGCGTTCCACGTTTTCCACCACTACAATGGCGTCGTCGACCACGATACCGATTGCCAAAACGAGACCGAGCAGAGTCAGCAGGTTGAGAGAGAATCCCATGATGAGCATAAATCCGAACGTTCCAATCAGCGAGATGGGAACGGCAATAATCGGAATTACGGCTGCACGCCAGTTTTGCAGCGAGAAGAATACTACGAGTACAACGAGGAAGATGGCTTCGAAGAGTGTCTTATATACTTCGTCGATGGACTGGGAAATATATTCAGTCATATCGAACGGGAAGTTGTATTCCAGTCCTTCCGGGAAATTTTTGCTGATGTCAGCCATCGTAGCCCTGATTTTTTCGGCAACATCGATGGCGTTGGCACCGGGGAGGGTATAGATTGCCAGGATGGCGGCATTCTTGCCGTTGATACCACTTTCCGTAGAGTAGGATGCAGCTTCGAGTGATACTCTGGCTACGTCGCGCAGGCGCACAACTGTTCCGTCGGTGTTGGCGCGTACGACGATGTTTTCAAATTCCTCAACGGTCGACAAACGTCCGGACGCAGTGATAGGCAGAGTGATGTCTACATCAAGTACCGGCTGCTTTCCAATTTCGCCGGCTGCCGATTCGCGGTTCTGGTCTTTTAATGCAGACTGAATGTCACTGATAGTCAGACCCATGTTGGCCATACGGTCGGGATATACCCAAATCTGCATACCATAGTAGCGACTGCCGACGTTTGAGATTCGTCCAACACCGGGGATGCGTCGCAATACGTCGAGCACGTTGATTGTCGCAAAGTTGCTCAAGTAGATTTCGTCGAATTTCGGATCGTCGGACATCAGCGTAAGTGTCATTAACTGGCTTGGTGCCTGCTTTTCAACGCTGATACCATTTTGTACGACTTCTGCCGGAAGACGGCTTTCTGCGAGTTTTACGCGGTTTTGAATTTCAACGGAGGCCATGTCAGGGTCGGTCGAAACGTCGAAAGTGACCGTAATCGACAGCGATCCGGAGTTCGTGCAGCTGCTCTGCATATAGATCATACCCGGCGTGCCGTTGAGTTCTTGTTCGATAGGGGTTGCCACAGCCTGCGATACGGTCAGTGCGCTTGCTCCAGAATAGGAAGCGCTGATTTTCACCACCGGAGGCGTAATCTGTGGATACTGGTCGATCGGCAGGAATTTGAGTCCGATGAGACCGAGTATCACTATCAGAAGTGACAGTACGATGGAGAAGACCGGTCGGTCAATGAAGAATCCTGGTTTCATTGTTATTCTTTTGCTTTAGGAGCGTCAATACTTTTTTTGTCTGAAGAGTTGATGGTTGTCACCTTAGTTCCCGGTTGCAGCTTGTGGAATCCTTCAACGATGACAAGCTCAGTCGGCCCGAGTCCTCTTTCGATTACAACGTTGTTGCCGATTTCCGGTCCCGTCTGAACGAATCGTTTTTCTGCGACACCGTTTTTCTTGGCTACAAACAAGAAGGCTCCGCCTTTTTCAATGGAGAGAGCTTTACGCGGGACGACAATGGAGTTTTCGCGAACGTCGATCAGCAGTTTTACGCGCGTGAACTGCCCGGGGAGCAGCGTGTTGTTGGGATTGGCCAGCTTGGCGCGTACGCCGAATGTTCCGGTTTTAGGGTCGACAAGCGGAGCTGCGAAGTCGACAATACCTTGGATGGGATATTCGGAGTTGTCGGCCAGCGTAATTGTGACGGTCGGTTGCCAAGAGCGGGTTTCGTCCATCTCGCCAAACTTGACGTTTCTCTTTTCAGCTTTCAGATAGTCGAGCGCCGTCATTTTAAAATCGACAAGCACGGTGTCGCTTTTGACGACAGCTGCCAGTTTCGATTTGGCTCCCGGACCGACCAGCGTGCCTATGTCGACGTAGCGTTCGCTGATATATCCTGACATTGGGGACGTTATGACGGTGTAGCTCAGTTCCAGTTCCGCTTGTTCGAGATCGGCCTTGCTCATGGCAATGTTAGCCTCGGCGTTTTCAAGTGCGGCGATGGCATTGTCGAGGTCGAGCTGGCTGGCTGCATGCTGTTCGTAGAGCGGACGCAGACGTTTGACGTCGCGTGAGGCTTTAGCTGCCAATGCCTCGTCTCGTTTTAACTGAGCTTTTGCCTTTTCGACGTGGGCTTTATATTGGGCTTGGTTGATGATGAAAAGAGGTTCGCCTTTTTTTACAAACTTTCCTTCTTCAAAAAGCATCTTTTCAAGATAGCCTTCCACTCTTGCGTGGAGTTCGACAAACTGTGAGGCACGGATGCTTCCCACATATTCACCGTAAATATGAACATCTTCCTTAGTCGGCGTCTGTACTGTGACGACAGGAGGTTTGGGAATCTCTTTCGATTTGCACCCGGAGAAGATTCCGGCAATGGCTACAGCTGTCAGGATGCTGTGGAACAATCTAATTTTCAACATATGCGTAAAGTATATAATAATTCTGAACTAAAGGCTTTAAAAATGATGCCAAAAAATGGAATGGTTTGTTTTGTCTTAACAGATAGGAGTTTAAGTAGATTACTGATAGTTGTTTGATTTTTGATATGTAGACATATTCCACAGACCTCTGCGGAATATGTCTACAGTGTCGTTTAGTCGATAAAGCGTTTTGTAAGATCTCCGTAATGATCAATTCTACGGTCGCGCAGGAATGGCCACCAGCGTCTTACCTGTTCGGAGCGGGTCAAATCAATTTCGATGGTTGTTTCTTTTTCCTGATTGTCGGGAGCTTCGTAGAGTATTTCTCCTTGTGGACCAGCTGCGAAACTGCTACCCCAGAACGTTATGCCGTTTGTCATGCGGGATGGGTCGGGTTCGTATCCTACGCGGTTGACTGACACGACGGGCAAGCCGTTGGCAACGGCATGACCTCTTTGTGAAAGCATCCAAGCTTGGCGTTGGCGGAATTTTTCGTCATCGCTGTCTGTGCTTTCCCAGCCGATTGCAGTGGGGTAAATCAGCATTTCGGCACCTTTGAGAGCCATCAGTCGGGCGGCTTCAGGGTACCATTGATCCCAGCAGACGAGGACTCCTAATTTCCCGACAGAGGTCTGTATGGGGGTGAATCCGAGATCTCCGGGCGTGAAATAGAACTTTTCGTAATATGCCGGGTCGTCCGGGATATGCATTTTCCGATATTTCCCGGCAACCGATCCGTCTTTTTCAAATACGACAGCTGTGTTGTGATATAGTCCGGGAGCGCGCTTTTCGAAAAGAGAAGTGACGAGAACGATGTTATGGCGTTTGGCTAATGCGCTGTAATGATCGGCTACTTTGCCTGATATGTCGATGGCAAGGTCGAAATTGTCGGTCGATTCCACTTGGCAGAAGTACAGCGAATCGTGGAGCTCTTGCAGTACCACCAATTCAGCGCCATCTGCGGCAAGTCTGCCTATTTTTTCCTCTAAGTGTAAGCGGTTTGCCTCAATGTCGGGGCAGTTTGCTTGTTGGATGATGCCAACTTTGACGGTTCGTTTCATAATGAAATTGAATTTTTGGGAAATTGCATGGTGACACAATGGAGCGAGCCGTGCTGTCTGATTAATGCGTTACAGTCCACTCCGATAATTTTGCGATCGGGAAATGCCAGGGCTATTTTTGATAGGGCTTCATTGTCATATTCAGGTTGCCCGTAGGTTGGCACCAGCACAAATCCGTTACCAATCAAGAAGTTTGCGTATGTTGCCGGCAGCCGAAGTCCGTCTTCGTCGTATATGGCTTCGGGAAGAGGAAGGCTGATAAGCCGATAGGGCGCACCGTTGAGTGTGGTGAATTGTTTCAGTTCGCCTTCCATTGCGGCTAAGGCCTCAAAATGAATGTCGTCTTTTCGGTCTGTGGCAACGTAAAGAATTGTGTTGTCCGGAGCGAGTCTGGCCAGTGTGTCGATGTGGCTGTCGGTGTCGTCGCCTTCAAGAAATCCGTGGCCTAACCAGAGTATTTTTTTTAGCCCGAAAACGTCTTTGAGATAGTTTTCTATCTGACTTTTGCTGAATTCTCCGTTGCGGTTTTTCGACAGCAGGCATTCTGCGGTGGTCAGCATCACGCCGTTTCCATCGCTTTCAATCGAGCCGCCTTCAAGTGTGAAGTTTAGCCGGTTTGCGTAGTCGGCTTTAAATATCCCTTTTCCAAAAAGTCTGCTTGTCAAAAGGTTATCCTTGTCGGCAGCAAATTTTAGTCCCCATCCGTTGAATTTGAAGTCGTTGACTATCAGTCGACCTCCCGATTCCGTGGTGATGGCGCAAGTGTCCCTGGCCCATGTGTCGTTGGTCGGACATGCGATGCAGACAGTCTGTCGTTTGTCGAATTCCGGGATGTTTTGTTCTTCCGGATCTTCGGGAACAATGAGTATGACTTTTTCGCCCTCATT
>USOC01000039.1 GCA_900556245.1 uncultured Prevotellaceae bacterium | reverse complement strand
ATGCTTTGTGGACTGATTTTTAAATACCTGGGAAATTATTAATTTTGTGACGATAAAAACTTCCGAACGTCAGCAAGAAAGAGGAAAAGAATAACAAACGTAACATAACATCTGATGAAAAACTTAAAATCTCTATTGTTTCTGATAGCCACCATCGCGCTGGCTTTCTCATCAACAGCCCAAATCAAAGTCGGAGCAGAATCGACCGACGAGTACATTCCGCTGCTAAAAGGCAAGAAAGTGGCACTTCTGAGCAACCACACAGGTATGGTTGGCGACCAGCACGTACTTGACATCATGCTTGAAAAAGGCGTGAACGTGACGACCATCTTCTCACCCGAGCATGGATTCCGAGGGAATGCAGATGCCGGTGAACATGTCAAAAGCAGCGTAGATGAAAAGACCGGGGTGCCTATCGCATCGCTCTACGACGGCAAAAAGCGCGAGCCTAAAAAAGAGATTATGGACAATATTGATGTCATCGTAGTGGACATTCAGGATGTAGGTCTGCGCTACTACACCTACTACTGCACGATGGTCGACTTGATGAATGCCTCTGCAAAATACGGCAAAAGCTTTATGGTTCTCGACCGTCCGAATCCGAACGGCATGTATGTCGACGGACCTATTCTGGATATGAAATACGAATCGGGCGTAGGCCGCCTGCCCATTCCAGTAGTTCACGGCATGACTATGGGCGAACTTGCCATGATGGCCAATGGCGAAGGCTGGCTGAAGGACGGAAAGAAAGTCCCTCTGACCGTCATCAAATGCAAAAACTACACCCATCAGGACCGCTACATACTCCCGATAGCCCCGTCACCCAACCTACCGAACATGCGTTCAATCTATCTCTACCCGTCAATATGCTACTTCGAAGCCACACCTGTAAGCCTCGGACGCGGCACAGACAAGCCTTTCCAAATCTACGGTCATCCGAATATGAAAGGATACGATTTCTCATTTACACCCCGCAGCGTACCGGGTGCGAAATTTCCACCCCAACTCAACCGCCTCTGCCACGGTGTAGATTTGACCAACCTGACTGACGATGAAATCATCGCTGAAGGCATCAACCTTGAATATCTCATCGACGCCTATCAGAACCTCAACCTCGACGACCACTTCTTCCGTTCGTTCTTCGAATTGCTAATCGGCCGCGGTGACATCCGCAAGATGATTAAAGAGGGCAAAAGTGCGGCAGAGATTGAAGCCACATGGGCAGACGACGTAAAGAAATTCAAGGAACAACGCCGTCCTTACCTGCTCTACAAAGAATAACAATCCAAACAATCATACCCAAACAAGACAACAACAATGACAACAGCATGGATAGTATTAGGAGCCATCGCATTCTACTTTGCGCTGCTCTTCATCATCTCGTGGATTACCGGCCGCAAGACTGACAATGCCGGCTTCTTCACGGGCAACCGCAAATCACCATGGTATATGGTGGCCATCGCCATGACCGGCGCCAGCATATCGGGCGTCACCTTTATTTCCGTACCGGGAGCCGTTGAAGCCGGAGGCTACTCATATATGCAAATGGTATTAGGCTTTTTCGTAGGTTCTGTGATCGTCGCACTTGTGCTCATCCCTATGTTCTACAAGATGAATCTCATCAGTATCTACGGCTATCTGGAAAACCGCTTCGGCCTGTCGTCGTATCGCACGGGCGCCTGGTTTTTCTTCGTTTCGAAGATGCTTGGAGCGTCGGTGCGCTTCTTTGTGGTCTGCGTAGTGCTTCAGGTGCTCGTGTTCGACCCGCTAAACATCCATTTCGCCATCAATGTGATTCTGACCGTAGCGCTTATCTGGCTCTATTCGTTCCAAGGCGGTGTGAAGTCGCTCATCTGGACCGACTCGCTGAAAACATTCTGCCTCGTCGTGTCGGTAGTGAGCTGCATCGCATTCATCGCAAGCAGCCTCGGAATCACGTTCCCCGAATTGCCCGGCGCCGTAGCCGACCACGAGACAAGCAAGATTTTCTTCTTCGATGATCCAAACGACGGCCACTATTTCTGGAAGCAATTTATCGCCGGTGTGTTTATGGTGATTGCCACGACGGGTCTCGACCAAGACCTGATGCAACGCACCATGAGCTGCAAAAACTTCCGCGAATCGCAGAAGAATATGATTGTCAGTTCGTTCGTTCAGATTTTCGTCATCGGTCTGTTCCTCGTATTGGGAACGCTGCTCTACATGTATGCCGATACCCACCAGATAGCGGAAGACAAAGACGCCCTGTTCGGAGCCGTTGCATGGAGCGACGGATTCCCGATAGCCATCGGCGTGCTGTTTATCATCCGACTGATTGCCGCCGCATACTCTGCCGCCGGCTCGGCACTGACAGCATTGACAACCTCTTTCACCGTGGATATTCTGCAAGCCGACAAGAAAAACGACGAAGCCTATCTGACGAAAACCCGCAAGGGCGTACACATTATGATGTCTGCATTGATGGTTGCCGTCATCATTGTGTTCTACTATCTGAACAATGACAGCGCCATCAACGCTGTCTACAGTCTGGCAGCATATACCTACGGTCCTATATTGGGCATGTTTATCTTCGGAATGGCAACGAAACGCGCTGTCCGTGACCGCTGGGTACCAGCGGTTTGCATCCTGTCGCCAGCCATCTGCTTCGTGCTTCAAAGCAACAGCGAGGCATGGTTCAACGGCTATCAAATCAGCTTCGAATTGCTACTCATCAATGCTGCGGTAACAGCCCTCGGCCTTGCATTGCTCATCAAAAAGAAATAAGCGCTCATGTCGCGACATCTTCTAAACCGATATATCTGGATTCTTGAGACTATCGAAAGATACGGACGCATCTCCCGCCAAGAGCTTGACATGCTTTGGCGGGAGGCTGACGTCTCCGGAGGCGAACCGCTTGCCCGCCGCACATTCTACAACTACCGCAACGGCATCGAAGAATTGCTTGGCATCACCATCGGCTACAATCCTTCTACTTTTGAATATTTCATCGAAAACTCCGACAATACGTCGGAATTCAACGGATGGCTGGTCAACTCCATGTCTATCAACGGAATGCTCAGCTCTGCCAGCGAAATAGCCGATTGCGTCATGCTGGAAGAAGTGCCTTCGGCCCGCCAACATCTAAGCTCAGTAATCGACGCCATCAAGTCATTGAGAAAAATCAGATTCACCTACACACCGTTCTATCGCCAGAATCCGACGGAAGGCATCGTCATTGCGCCGTACTTTCTGCGGATTTTCCGCCAGCGATGGTATGTCATCGGGTATAACGACAAAGACCGAAAAATCAAGACTTATTCCCTTGACCGTCTCAGTGACATCACCATCACCGAAGAGACTTACGAAAAGCCGGAAATCGGCGTAAAAGAGTTTTTTAAGAATGCTTTCGGAATCATGACCTCGATGTCGGAAGCGAAAACCGTCACAATCAAAGCCGACAGCGAACAGTCGAAATATTTCCGCGCTTTGCCGCTCCATCCCTCTCAACAGGAACAACTCTGCGACGGTTATTCCATCTTCAGCTATCATCTCTACATCACTTACGACCTTGTTCAGGAGCTGCTTTCCTACGGCCACCGGATTACGGTGATAGCCCCGGTCGAACTGCGAGCCATCATCGTGGACGAACTCCGCAAATCTCTCGACAACTACAACTGAACCCTCCATTTCCAACCAAGCAAAAGCGCAAAAGCACTTGCGACAACGACACAAAGGTCTTATCTTTGCATAAGACAGGATGCGGTTCGGCAATACCTTCGCTCAAAAGCAAGCTTTTGGCGCGGTGCTGCACTCACCTTTCCGTATCTTTGCATAAGACAGGATGCGGTGAGGAAAAACATTTTCCTTTCATTGTAACGTAAACGAGATATGGCAAAGAAAGTATTAGTCACAGGAGCCGGCGGATTTATCGGCGGCTTCATTATCGAGGAAGCACTCAAAAGGGGATATGAAGTGTGGGCGGCAGTGCGCGCCACAACCTCCAGAAAATATCTGACCGACCCCCGCATTCAATTTGTGGAACTCAATTTCGGGAATGCCGACGCTCTCTCGACAACCATTTCGGAAGAAATAGAGAAACATGGCAAATGGGACTATATCGTGCATAACCTTGGTGCGACAAAATGCCGCCATGCCGACGATTTCGACAAAATCAACTATGGGTATGTGCGTCTTCTCGCCGACACGCTTGTCAGACAGAACGCCGTTCCAGACGGGTTTCTGATGATGAGCAGCATGGGACTCTTGGGCATCGGGGACGAAACCGGGTACCAACCTTTTACCGCCCGCAGCATACCACATCCGAACACACGCTACGGCGCTTCCAAACTGAAAGCCGAGCAATATCTCAAATACCTCGAGGGTTTCCCTTACATCGCTCTCCGTCCGACCGGCGTCTACGGACCGCGCGAGCGCGACTACTATCTGATGATCAAGACAATCGCCTGTGGGTTTGACTTCAGCGTAGGATTTCGACGCCAGATGCTGACGTTCATCTATGTGAAAGACCTCGCCTGTGCCGTTTTTGACGCCCTCGAATCAGGGAAACGCCGAAAATCGTATCTTCTTTCGGACGGCAACCTCTATTCTCAGAAAGATTTTCGGGACATCGTGAAACAGGAACTCGGCAAACGTCATGTTGTGGCACTGACAGCTCCTCTGTGGCTGCTGAAAGCCGTGTGCTTCGCGGCCGAACAATGGGCGTCGCTGAGAAAAACGACCAGCACGCTGAACCGCGACAAGTATATCATCATGAAGCAACGCAACTGGAACTGCGACACGACGGAAGCACGCAAGGATTTCGGCTTCAATCCGAAATATGACCTGCGCAAAGGTTTGAAAGAAGCCATCGCATGGTATCGGGATAACGGCTGGCTATAACGCATACAAGCAACAGGAATACCAGTATCGGATGTACTTTTTGCCCCTTTTATCGAACCAATGCGCGGAAAAAAGCGTATCTTTGCTTGTAGAGGCTTATCGAAAAAACATCGAGACCGCCGATATCCAATAAAAACAATCAAAACAGCAGCAAATGGATAATTATATCGTCTCAGCCAGAAAATACCGCCCGTCAACTTTCAAGTCGGTCGTCGGCCAGCATGCCTTGGTCAATACGCTGAAAAATGCGATATTGTCAGGACGACTGGCTCATTCCTACCTGTTCTGCGGACAACGGGGCGTCGGCAAGACTACCATGGCACGTATTTTCGCCAAAGCCATCAACTGCTCGAATCTGACGGCCGACGGCGAGCCTTGCAACGAATGTGAATCGTGCCGGGCGTTCAACGAGCAACGTTCGCTGAACATCATCGAGCTTGACGCGGCGTCGAACAACAGCGTAGACGATATCCGGCAACTGACCGACCAAGTGCTGATACCACCTGTGACGGGACGCTACAGAGTATTTATCGTGGACGAGGTACACATGCTTACCACTTCAGCATTCAACGCCTTTCTGAAGACACTCGAAGAGCCTCCCGCCTACGTGATTTTCATCCTTGCCACAACGGAACGCCAGAAAATTCTTCCGACAATCCTGTCACGATGCCAGAAATACGATTTTCTGCGCATCACCCCGGCAGACATCGCCGAACAACTTCACTATGTGGCTGAATGCGAAGGCTTCCAAACAGAGCCGGAAGCACTCAACGTAATTGCCCAGAAAGCTGACGGCGCGATGCGCGACGCACTTTCAATATTCGACCAAGTGGCTGCATCATCGATGGGCAACATCACCTATCAGGCAACCATCGACAACCTGAACATCCTTGACTATGACTATTATTTCCGGCTTGTCGACGCATTCCTGAACGGCAGCGTCGAGCAGTCGCTGCTCATCTACAAGGATATCCGTGACCACGGCTTCGACTCAAAAGTTTTCATCAACGGTCTCGCCTCACACCTGCGAGAGCTGGTGGTAAGCCATTCGGCTGAACTACTGCCGTTGCTTGACGTGACAGGCGAAACAGCACAACGCTACAGCGAACAGTCGTCGAGATGCCAGACGGGCAAACTCTATTCGGCCATGGACCTTTGCAATACATGTGACCTCAACTACACGTCGGCCACCAACAAGCGATTTCTGGTGGAACTGACGCTTATCAAAATCTGTCAGCTGTTCAGCGGCGACAACCCTTCGCCTCAACCACAGCCGACCCTGAAAAAGATTGAGAAAGCACAAACGCATACGGTCTCCGCCACGCGTACAAGTCCAACCGCTCCCCAAACGCCAACTCCAGCTGCACAGCCCCACTTGTCGGCACCGGCATCCGCGCCGGCACCATCCGTCAAACTGCCTCCGATGCCGAAAATGTCGGTTCCCACCCTGAAAACGGCTACTATCCCGTCCATCTCCATCAAGCAGTCGCTTGCTGAATTTTCGGAAGCAGCCGGCACGGTGAGCGAAAGCCAAACGGAATATGAGAAGACTCAACACGCTTCCAAAACAACGCAAAACAGCGTCTATACGGAAGAACAGTTTCAAGACGGGTGGCGCGACTTTATACTGAGCCATCCGGAGGATATCATCCTGACAAACGCAATGAAGGCAGGATTTCCCAAACCAGTCTCGCCCGACACTTACTATTTCGAAATGGAAAACCAAGCCCAAATCGAAAAATTCGAGCAAAAACAGGCGGAACTGACGCAATTTCTCCGCGACAGGCTGAAAAACGACCGTGTGACGCTGAAAACAGGTCTCAGGAAAAAAGGCGAAAACGAAAAGTCGCTGACCAACAAGGAGCTGCTTGTAGACATCGTGCAACGCAAGCCCAAGACCAAAGACTTCATCGAAAAATACCGCCTCGGCTTCGCCTGATACCCTTAACAAAACAGCACATAACAAAAATATTCTATATTGCTTAAAGCCTTCTATTATAGATAGAGCGAGAGGAGGCGGGCGAGGGTAGCGGCGGTGGCTTTTGTAGTGGCTGCAGTTTCGATGTCAGTGGTGTCGAAAACGATGTGGGCCCGGCGGTAGAACGGCTCTCTTTCGGCAATGTTCCGTGAAATGAATTCCATGAGTTCTGCGTCGGTCTTGGAAGCAATGACGGGTCGCTTGGCTTTCGAGCCGGGCAAAGTGAGCCGTCTGAACAGCACGTCGACCGGAACTTCAAAATAGATGACCGTTCCGTGGGATTTCATTGTTTCCACGTTGTCGAAAAAACATGGCGTTCCGCCTCCGCAGGCTACGACTACTTGCTGAAATTCGCATACTTCTTCGAGAATGTGCTTTTCAATCAGCCTGAATCTTTCCTCCCCAAACTCAGCGAACAGATTTTTTATTGACTTGCGGTAACGGTTCTCAATAAAAATATCAAGATCTATAAACTCGCAATCCAACTGTGCGGAAAGCTCCCGCCCGACGGTGGTCTTTCCGGAACCCATATATCCAATCAAGAAAACCGGTTTCATAGAAGCGAAGATAAGACAATCTTTCAACCGGCGCAAAGATTCACGAAAAGAAAAATGAAGCAACGCTGTATTTCGTACAAAGGGATTCAGAAAAAGCCGACAGGATGCTAAAATCCAATGACGTGGCGTAGTAAAATATATTTTCAAGCTTCACTGATTCCACCCGACCTGGATTTGCAGGCAACTGCCTTCCGCTTCCATCTCCCAGGCGCAAGCGCCACTCCCTCAATTAACTTCGTCTTCAACTGCGTGAACAGGGGAAGAAAACATTTGAACTGCCGGGGTGCTGTATGACAGTTCTACTGGCTATTTTTTGAATTCAAGCAAAAATTTTGACGGTGTTTGTATAGATACAAAAAAAGAGTTCCTTTTGAGAACTCTTCAATCAGAGCGGAAGACGAGGCTCAAACTCGCGACCCTCAGCTTGGAAGGCTGATGCTCTATCAACTGAGCTACTTCCGCAAA